>NZ_LT799838.1:2400000-2703049 GCF_900168255.1 Psychrobacter sp. DAB_AL43B
TTAACTTTATTCCAATCAAAATACTAATATCATTATCAAAAGCAAACCAAGCGCTCACATTGGGCAAGATGTTATGTGCCATCCATAAGCCTGTAATAATCTGAATGGCTAAAGCTGGCATCCCAATCTTTTCAAACTGCTGCTCAAATTGTAACAATGCGTCTAGATTACGTGAAGATAGCACTTTAGGCAGTATCACTAATGCTAAGATTAAATGCCCGCCTGTCCAAATTGCTGCCCCGAGTAAATGCAGGATTAATAGATAGTTGAACATACAGCATCCTTCCAAATAATTAACAAATCATGATTTCTCGAATCATTAAGGTATTGTATTATGAAGCGCGCCAATCAATTACAGCCATTATCACGCCAGCACCATCTTGGGCTTAACCTGTCTCGCCATGCTAAAGAATGCACTGATGAGCCTGAAGAAATTGCCAAACACTGGCTTAACCTCAGCTCTTATATCAGCGATATGCAACATCACTTCCAGATTGAAGACAATTTAATCGCTCATGCTTTAGAGCCTTACCGCGTCTCGCACTCTGACGTTGCCTCGGTACTTGATACGCTTGATGGTCAGCATAAGCAGTTACATAAATTGATGGATACCGTCGAAAAATCTGGTGGTAAAGACGTTACAGTTGCGCAAGTTAAAGAGCTTGGCAACCTATTATACGACCATATTCGTTTCGAAGAACGAGAGTTATACCCTACGGTAGAGAAATATCTAACAGAAGCTGAACTGGACACTGTTTATGCAGCAAGTCCAGATAGTATTAAGCGTGCCGATGAAAATCGCTAGCTGCAATAATAAGATAAAACGTTGATAATATCTTACTTTTAATTGATTCAAAAAAAGTCCTCAGACAAACCAGCCCAATAATGGCGCTCGGTTCATCTGAAGACTTTTTTCTTATCATGCTACAGGCTAGCTTATATTCTAAGGTATCAACTTAAAGAAATGCTGACGATAGTGTTTTAGCTCACGGATAGAGTCGCGAATATCATCTAACGCTAAGTGACTACCGCCTTTTTCAAAGTTTTTAAGAATGTCAGGACGCCAGCGGAAGCACAGCTCTTTAACTGACGACACATCAAGATTACGATAATGGAAGAATCTTTCTAATTCTGGCATTTGACGCGCCATAAAGCGGCGATCTTGGCAGATTGAGTTACCACACATTGGCGACTTGCCACTATCGACCCATTTGTTTAAAAACTTAATCGTTTCAGCTTCAGCTTCAGCCAAGGTCACGGTACTACGGCGCACACGATCGACCAAACCCGACTGCCCGTGCTGCTTGGTATTCCAATCATCCATACCATTTAATTTACGATCAGATACCTTAATGGCAAAAACAGGGCCTTCAGCAAGGACGTTTAAATCCTCATCGGTGACGACAGTCGCTATCTCGATAATCTCATCAGTTAAGGTATCTAATCCGGTCATTTCTAAATCAATCCATACCAGCCCTTTTTTACCTTGATTTTTAATTTTGATCTTATTGGGATGGTCGCTGGTGCTCATAAAGTATCCTATATTTAATATGGTCAATCAATGTTGAGTAAATAAATCAAACAGGTTATAAACAATCATATAAATGGTCTAAGGTTTGCATCCACCACGATTAGAGCGTTACAAAACCACTGTCTAGCGCAGGCGCTTTAAGCTGTATGTTAGCAAATTTTCACGCTACACTGAGCAATATTTTTTTAATAGGTCACAAACCCATGGCATTAATCCGGCAACGCAAACTGACTAAACAACAGATTCGTCGCATCGACAAACAACAGCTGATCAGTCAAGACAGCATCGATGACAGTTTGATGAATGGCGTGGTCATGGCGCATTATGGCAAGCAATTAGAGGTGCAAGTGACCAGTTTGCCATCTGTTATCCCTGAGCAGCCTGAGTTTGCCCCTGATGATCCTGAGCCATTTTGGCAAACACTAGCATTGGGCGACATTTGGCGCTGTCATGTGCGTACTAACTTGCCGATGCTAGCCGCTGGCGATCAAGTGCGTTGGAGCGCCGACTCAAATACGGGCTTTGGACGTATCGAATCGGTCAAACCACGTACATCTCTTGTCTCACGTCCTGACCGTTATCATAAACTTAAGCCTGTCGCCGCCAATGTCGATATTTTGGCCATTGTGTTTGCGCCACTGCCTGCTGCTGCCCCGACCCTAATCGATCGCTATTTAGTCGTTTGCCATCATGCTGGCGTCAAGCCACTATTGGTGCTCAATAAAGCCGATTTACTGGCACAAGAAAACGGCGTCGATACCAATGAATTATTGGCACAATATGCCGCGCTCGGTTATGAGAATGTATTAACCTCAGTCGATTGCCCGGAAAACGTCGCTGATAGCGATGAACAAGAAGGACTTGACGAGCTAAAACGCTATATAGATAAAAAGCTGGTTATTTTTGCGGGTCAATCTGGCGTTGGTAAAAGCAGCTTAATCAATGCCCTACTACCTGAATCTGCACAAAGCGTCAATGTTATCTCTGATAACTCAAAGCTCGGTCAACATACCACCACCACCAGCCGCTTATTGCCCTTTAATCCTGATGACTTGACCCAAGGCGGCATCGTCGATACACCGGGTATTCGTGAGTACGGCATTTGGCATTTGACACCTGATGATATCATTTCAGGCTTTGTCGAGCTTGCACCGCTTGCTGGCGACTGCCAGTTCCGCGACTGCCGCCACACTCATAACAGTAAAGGCTGCGCGTTGTGGGAGGCCGTTGCTGATGGTAAGGTATTGCAGCGCCGCGTCGAAAACCTTATCACGCTAAGAGAAGAGGCTGACACTAAACCTTATTAAGTTTTATTCATTGTTAATCGCTAGGTTGACCATCACACGTTTACTATAGATGACCTTATCGGTATAATAACGCCTTGTTCAATTCGTTAGGCTGTTTTCTCAGCTTAATAGAACACTAATTTTTTGGAGGTATGGTTTGGATCGTGCGCTGGAATTTGTGGGCAACCACCCGTTTTTATTTGGTATATTAGCCGTACTTGCCGTGCTATTTTTTGCTATTGAAAACAAACGTAGTGGCAGAAAAATATCGCCCAATACCCTTGGTATGATGGTTAACTCGCAAAATGCGCAGCTTATCGATATTCGAGCCAAAAAGAAGTTTGCCACCGGTTATATACAAGGCAGCCGCAACATCCCTTTCACAGAGCTTAAAGACCGCATAGAAGAAATCCGTGCGATTGAGCAGCCAGTGATTATCATCTGTGATATGGGCGTACAAGCAGGCGCTGCAATACAAATGATTGGTAAAGACGACGTCTATCGCTTAGAAGGTGGTATTGGCGGCTGGCAAGGCGCTGGTATGCCACTCGTTGGGCTAAAAGATGCCAAGCCCAAAACTAAAGTCAAAGCAAAACCGAGCTTGCATAAGTAGTTTGATAAAGCGCTTTATCAAACGACGACTTGCTATCTATCGATAGTGAATAAAAAAGACACCTCTTCATAGGGTGTCTTTTTTTATGGGGCAATTCTGTGACAGCCAAGACTTTTCGACGCAAATAGCTTGAATTTATCCTACCTATCCCCACTTTATAGTGAGCATAATAGAATATAGGCTTGTGATTTACTTGATTGCAGCCTCTATGAGCACATTTTATAATATTATTCTCTATCCTATAACGATTGCTCTATAAATTTATAAATAAGGATTTACCATGACTGTATCTGTTAAAGTTTACACCACCCCTATCTGCCCATATTGCTCAAATGCCAAGCAACTGCTTAAATCTAAAGGTGTTGAATATGAAGAAATTGGCATGCATGACATGAGCAGCGATGATCGCCGTGCTTTAATGCAAAAAACCAATAACTATCGCACCGTGCCACAAATTTTCGTTGGCGAAACCTTTGTCGGTGGTTTTGATGAACTCAACCAAATGAACCAACAAGGTAAACTTGACGAGCTATTAGCGGGTTAATTTGTTATCTTGCTTTACTGCTTGTCTTTATCTATGTAAATAATATCTGTAAATAACGTCTGTAAGTCACGATAAAGACAGCAATAAAGAGTATTGCTAAAAAATATCGAGATTGAGTCTCGATTTATATTACAATCTTATTTTATTACAATGACAGTTTGCCCAATCATTTGATTAACTTTTAGAGGAATTATCATGGCTGAAGAACAAGTACAACCACAATTGGCACTAGAACGCATTTATGTAAAAGATATGTCACTTGAAGTCCCAGGCGCTGGCGTATTCACTAAAGAGTGGAACCCTGAGCTTGATATCAATTTATCTAGCAATGCCGAAAAACTTGATGACGATCACTATCAAGTCGTATTAACTGTTAGTGTCACGGCGAAAAATGCAGAAGAAGCGGCATTTATTGCGGAAGTTCATCAAGCCGGTATCTTCTTATTGAAAGATATTCCAGAAGATCAGATCGGTCAAATCCTAGGTGCATATTGCCCTAACGTTTTGTTCCCATATGCGCGTGAAGTCATCAGCGACATCGTGACACGTGGTAGCTTCCCGCAGTTATTGCTAGCTCCAGTCAACTTTGATCAAGCCTATGCGCAAAGCCAACAGCAAGCTCAAGTCGATGCTGAAGGTAATGCGTAAGTATTAATTTAAACGCTACTGACTCTATCAGTAGGACGTTTTAATGAAAAAGCCGTTTACTTATGATAAGTGAACGGCTTTTTTACACCTACATTTTGCAGTATTTTTATACTAATAATTAAGTATTAAAAAACCCTGCTGATTGGCAGGGTCTTCAATCACAATAATCAGTAAACAAGCTCAGTGAACAATTTCAACAAAATAACATTAGCCTTTTAGGGCTGATAAGATTTGCTGCTTAACGTCATCAATCCCTTGCGTACCATCAAATTTGTCATATTTAGGAGCATCGTCGCCTTCTTTGGCTTTATCTTGATAGAAACCAACCAAGGTTGATGTCTGCTCATGATAAGTGGCTAAACGGTCGCGAATGGTGGATTCTTTGTCGTCTTCACGCTGAATAAGCGCTTCACCAGTCACATCATCAATACCTTCTTGCTTTGGTGGATTATGATCAATGTGATACACGCGACCTGAACCTGCATGTTGGCGACGACCAGATAGACGCTTGACGATTTCATCATCAGGCACACTAATTTCAATTACATGGTCAATCGCAACATTCGCATCGGCAAGCGCTTGGGCTTGCGGAATGGTACGTGGGAAACCATCTAAAATACAGCCATTAATACAATCAGGCTTAGCGATGCGTTCTTGCACTAGGTTAATAATGAGGTCATCAGAAACCAAACCACCAGCATTCATCACGTCTTTGGCTTGTTTGCCAAGCTCGCTGCCTTCTTTGATTGCTGCACGCAGCATATCGCCCGTTGAGATCTGCGGAATATCATATTCTTTAGAAATGAACTGAGCTTGGGTGCCTTTACCGGCGCCTGGTGGACCTAGCAAAATAATACGCATCATTACACGACTCTCCTTAATAGATAGGATTTTGGGACTAGTAAAACTTAGGGATTGGTGGTTTGCAGAGCTTACCTTACCTTGTGGCTTTCAAAAGCTCAAGTATTTTTAGTCTTGATGCGGAAAGTTATGATGACTTATCTGTTCATGGGACAGGGTTGCGCGCCATAGAAAAGACGATGGCGCGCATTTATTACATACTGATATTTTTATATTTTGATATTGACTCATTAAGGAACTTGTTGATTAATCTCAACATTGACCTGATTTTGATCTGCACTAATCACCACAGGATTACCTGATAAATCTCCTGATTCTGCCGTAGCAGTGCCGCTATGACTAATGCGAGCAATAACTGCTAATTGTACTTTTTCAACACGAGCAGATGCCAGCGTACGCTCAGGCATCATCGCATCCAAATCACTTAGGCTAATACTGGCTTCACCTTGCTTAATAACGCTAATCGGTAAACGTTTAGCGGCAAACGGTGGACCACCTTTCACATCACGTATCGCCACAAACAACACGTCATCAGCTTTTACTAACGGTAGCAGGCTCGCATTAATAGATACGGTCACGTCAATACCTTCAGAGGCTTGCTGCTGCTGAGCCGTTACGTTCGTACTCAGCTCATCCAGACTGGCCAGCGCTTGGGTATGATCACCTGGTTTGGCGGCAATACTATCACGTAAACGCTTAATCCAACCTTGTGCTTCTTCAAAGTTATTACCACGCGCCTCACCCATTGCCATCAGCATCTGTGCCCCTTCATGCTGCGGATTTTTAGCCAACACATCTTGGAGGACACGGCGACTATTGGCATCCAACTGACCTTTATTGGCAAAAAAGCTAATCTGCGCATAGGTGGTTGCAATCTCTTCGTTATCTGGCGATAAACGATAAGCACGCGACAAGGCTTCGATTGCTGAGTCAGTTGCTTCTAATGATAAGAATAACTCTGATAGCCGCATCCAACGATCAGGGTCATCGGCGTGACGATAGACGTTGGTCTGCATAGCACTGATTAATTGCGTACCATCTTCAATCGCCCAAGCTGGTGGCTGATCAATCTTACCGGTCAATAAATCATCCGCCACTTGAGCCACTTTATCTTCTGCTGTCCACAGATTAAATACCGGTGTACGGTCGCTGACTAAGAAATAAGCCAATGCTGCGAGTACTGGTACCCATATCACAACAATCAGGCGACTTTTGATACCAGGCGCCACCATTGGCGTTACTGTACGCTGAGCATCCAATAGTTGACGCTCAAGCTCAATCTTTTGATTTTGATAATGAGTGTCATCAATCGTGCCACTGTCTTTATCCGTTTGCAGTTCTGCTAGACGTTCACGAAATACCCCAATATTGATATCTAGTAGTTGATTGTCAACTGGGTTTTCTCGTAAGCGTGACGCTCGTAACCATGGCATGATAACGATGAGCGCCAGTATGAGTGCAATCAGTAAGCTTAGGGCAATAAATAAGCCAAAAGTAGAAAATAGGGTCATTTTTTATCCTCGAGGCTTGTGATGTCATGATCGTTATTGTCATTACTATTACTATTGGCACGCGATAACAGACGATCAAGTTCAGCTTTTTCTACCGTTGTTAACGCTGCAGCGTTATCTACTGTGACGCCGCTTTGACCGCGCGCAACCCGTTGACTGCGTCTACTTTGCCAAAACCAACCAACTATTAGAGAAATCAGCAGTAATGGTGGAAAAAACCATAGTATCCATGTTGAAGGACGCAGCGGTGGCTTATAAGTAATAAAATCGCCATAGCGCTCTTGCATATAAGCGCGTATCTCTCCATCACTACGACCTTCTTTAATTAAGTCATAGGTTTTTTGTTTTAAATCTTGGGCAATGGGCGCATCAGAACCCGCGAGGTTTTGGTTTTGACATTTTGGGCAGCGCAGCTCTTCGATAAGACCGCGATACTGGGCCTCTTGCTGTACTGAATCAAAGTTATAAACATCAATCGCTGCATAGACACTAATACTAAGCAGGCAGGCTATTATCAAGCTTACTAACTTCATAGTGATTGCTTTCATTTGAATCGCCATCATTTGCACGCCTCCTTGACCTGATTAGGGTCTGGACTAACATTGCCTTTATCGGCATCATTGAGCACCATTAAGCAAGGCGTAATACGACTTTGCCAATTGCTCTCATTAATCTCACCGACAATATGCTGGCGAATAATACCTTCACCATCGACCACAAAAGTCTCGGGCGCACCTGTTAGGCCTAAATCTAGCGCAAACTGGCCCGACAAATCCTGAATAGACATCGAAAATGGATCACCGCCACGGTTCAAATAACCTAGCGCATTGCCAATATCATCTTTATAGTTAACTCCAACCAGATTGACACCGCGCTCTTCTAATTGCATTAAAAAAGGATGCTCAATAATACAAGTTGGACACCAAGAGCCCCAAATATTCATCAAAAATGGCTGATCTGGTAGATTATCATTGGTCATTATACGGCTGGTATCTGACAATAATGGCAGCTCAAAAGTCGGCACTGGACGCTCAAGAGCGGTATTGGTCACGATTTCAGTCGGCTGACCCAAACGCAGATACAACATGATTATGAAACCTGCAAAGACGATCAGCGGTATCAAAAACCATATCTTAATTTGGCTTTTTTTCATCGTTTGACTGCTGTTTTTCTTAGGACTTTTTTGAGGAGACTTATCTGACTGAGTCATATTATTTCTCCCCGATTGTTGCACGTGTTTCTATATCAGCAGCGGTCGTAAAACCTGCTTTATTCGCCGCAATTTGTGCAGGTGTCTTTGGTTTCTTAATTCGGTAGCGCTTATCAAGCATACTTAGTAAACCACCGAAAGCCATAATAAGAGCACCAAGCCATATCCAGCGAATTAACGGCTTCACATAAATACGTACTGCCCATTGATCGCTACCCTGAGCGATAGGTTCACCGAGTGCGACATACAAATCACGCATGAGGTTGGCATTAATTGCTGCCTCAGTCGTCGGCATCGTACTAATGATGTAAGTGCGTTTTTCAGGATGAAGTATCGCTACTACGCTACCCTTCTTAGTGACTGTGACTTCGGCTTGTGTTGCATCAAAGTTACTGCCTCTAGTCTCTCTTAAATCAGTTAATGCAAAGTCATAGCCTTGGACATTGACCGTTTCACCAAGCCTTAATGCCACATCGCGCTCGATACTTAGAGTACTGGTAAAAGCAACACCGATGACGGCTATTAGCACCCCAATATGAGCGGTCTGTTGACCCCAATAGCTCAAACGTAATTGACCCAAACCTTTAAAGAAATTCGGTGCATTTTTGGTTTTGTCTTTAAAGTCGACCGCCATCCAAAACAATACCCAAAAACTCACCGCTAACGTCACGCCGATATTGAGCATGGCAGACGGGCTAACGAAGTAAGTAATGATTGCTGCTAAGACAAGGCTGCTCACAGCAATGACCATACCAACGCCTAACAATGGACGCTTATCTTGTTTCCAGCGGATATTAGAGCCCATACCCATTGCAACCAGCAATAGCCATGTTAAAGGCACAAATAGCGCATTAAAGTACGGAGGACCTACTGATACCTGACCCAAATTAAAGGCATCAGCAATGATAGGATAGAGCGTACCAAGCAGTACCACTAAGGTTGCAATTAAAATAATAACGTTATTAATAACTAAAAACGACTCACGCGAAACCAGTTGATACTGACTTTCAACCGTTAGACGCCAACCACGGATGGCAAACATCAACAAACCGCCGCCAATAATCACGCCAAGTATGGCTAAGATCACAAGACCACGCGTTGGGTCAGCAGCAAAGGAGTGGACTGAGGTAATGACCCCTGAGCGTACAAGGAACGTGCCAAGTAGGCTCAGTGCAAAGGCAAAGATCGCCAGCATAATGCTCCATGCTTTAAAGACCCCGCGCTTTTCAGTGACCGCAAGCGAATGTAGCAACGCCAAACCTGCCAGCCAAGGCATCAACGATGCGTTTTCTACCGGATCCCAGAACCACCAACCGCCCCAACCAAGCTCGTAATACGCCCACCACGAACCCAAAGCGATACCAACTGTTAAGAAACCCCAAGCTGCCAGCGCCCATGGGCGCGACCAGCGTGTCCATACAGCATCCAAGCGTCCTTCCCACAAAGCTGCCATACAAAAAGCAAACGGCACGACCATACCCACATAGCCCATATATAGCATCGGTGGGTGAATAATCAAACCAAAATCCTGTAGGACAGGGTTTAAATCGGCGCCATCGACTGGCAAGTTTGGCAATGTGCGGTCAAACGGTGATGAGGTAAAGATTAACATCGCCAGCATCATCATCTGTACGCCTGCTAATATCACCAATACTCGCGCGCGCATCGACAATGGCAGACCACGACTAAAGTAAGATACCAGCGCACACCACGTTGCCATGATAGTCATCCATAGCAATAGCGAGCCTTCATGCCCGCCCCAAGTTGCTGATAACTTATAATACCAAGGCAACAAAGTATTCGAGTGCTGCGACACGTAGACAAGACTAAAATCATTATAATAAAAGCCTGCCATCAACGCGCCAAACGAGGTAATCATGGCGGCAAACTGCGCCCATGCCAAGCTCGGTGCCAAACGCTGCCAAGCAACATGGTCACGCATAACGCCTATCGTTGGTAATACTACCTGCAAAATCGCCAACATAAAGGCGGCCAGCAAGGCAAAATAACCCAATTCTGTGATTAACATACGGTCTAACCTTGTTTACCTTAATACGGTCATTGTTTATTTTAGGGATTGGTATTTCAGGATATTCGAAAGTATCCCATATTCGTTACTGCTGGTATTTTCTACTGTGATTATTATCTAATTATCCCCATTAGCCATTGCAGCTTAGGGCACTTACAGCATGGTACATTAGCGTCAACTTGTCACGTTTCTGTATCCACAGTGTATGCGATGTGTATAAAGAGTATGAAAAGCTGCCTATCATTGCATCGCTGGAAAAAACACCAATACCAGATGTAACCAACCTGCCAAAAACCCAGTCAAGCCGCCAAGCACAATCAGCGTCAACTCATCTTCACGAAAGGCGGGACGTAATAAGTTTTGAAACTCATCGGGTGACAGTGCGCGAATACGGTCACGAAATAGTCCAAATATTTTACTAGCACGGCTTTCATTGAGCTCAGGGTCACGCAGCGGTACCATCGTTGCGACGATTGATTTATCAATGATGGTATTTTTTAACTGTCCAAACTCGCGGCGACCCAGTCCTACTCGTAAAGTCGTACTGATTACTGGTGACTCTAATACTTTGTAAAGATGCGACTTCATCAACTCACGCGTCTCGGCGGCGCGGTCACCATACATCATCTCATTCATGATGTTCTCTAACGTCACTAAATCCTTAACGACAATCTCGGCAAAAACCTCAGAAACCTCCTCTTGGCGCTTCATAAAGCCACCTTGAAAACGGTATTGAGCGATATGCGGTAATTGCGGTCTAATAAATGGAAAACGACTCTGCAAGGCAAAAAACTTCACATAAGGGATAAAATGTGGCTCCACTGGGTTAAAGACCATCCAGATCGCAATCCAGTTGGTGAGACAACCCCAAACAGCAGCAAAAAACGGTACTGTCCAGTGCTGCGGCACGACTAAAAATATAAACATTTGGATAATGCCGAAAATCAGTCCTATTAGAGCACTAATATGCCAAATAAAATCAATCTCTTTTTGTCCAACTTTTAAGAACATATTAACCATCAAACGCCGATCACTTTCCATTTTATTGACAATCATCTTGCGCATATCGACTAAATCTTCGACATGATAAGTCAAGTCAGTCACCAAAGATTGCATAATACTCGGCAGCTCTTGGTGTGCTTGGGCATACACACGGCGCTTGAGTGCATAAGGAAGATTGCCCCACAGCGCTGGTGAATGATCGAGCATAATCTCATCAATCAAATTTTCGAGATTTCCATCAACCGTATCAGTGATAAATACCGCCATCTGCTCCGGCTCCATCGCTTTAAAAAACTCATCAAGCGAGCCAAGCTTAGAGAGCGTCTGATCAACGATAACCCCTGATATCTTGCCCGCTTTTCTTGGGACAATACCTTGCCAACCGATTCCCGGTAGCCCAAAAAATGGGAAGTTCGGAATACGAATACCCCAGAACTTAATTGGATAAAACAGCATCTTCAGTGCCATCCACACATGTATCCAAGTCACAAATGCTGTCACCGGTGGAATGGTGAGCATGGCAAAAAACTCGGGGTGCTCAGCTATCGTCTGCCACAATGAAGTTACATCCATGACTTTATTTATCCTTGCCGTGATGATGGTCGATGCTAACCAAATATCCTTAGCAGATTAAGAACGCTCAGCAAAAAGAGGCTCTATCTCTAATAGTTATTATAAAATAAATCGCCTGATTTTAGCATACTTGCCACCCATTAGCACAGTTAGACCCTAGGCAAGTTGTGACTAGAGATGACACGTTTTGCACGCGCCCCTCACTCATAAAACCCTTAAGATAATCTGCCAGTGCTGTCAATGACAGCAGCCTCAATGCTCGCAATAGTGTCAGCGACAAAATAAATGACTGGGTACTGCGCCATAGCATTTGTTCTGTTATAATTTACGGTTAAATTTCACTGAATATCAGCAAATAAATGAATGCAAATTAATTGACATTATATTATCGTCATATCGCGCTATGTTATTGAAATACTTTAGCTTATCCTTTATGCTCACCTCGCTTTGGCTTAACGAGACTTGACCTTAAGCAGACTTAATATAGCTGGCTTTTATTTAACCCATATCTCCTTTAATCCCTCTCCTTCTGATTTATCGATTCACCGACCGTCTGGGTACTGACTTTATATGAAAAAACCGCTAACTCCCGATACCGAACAGGTCAACAGTATTTTTACCAGTCGAATTGTTATCCTTGGATTATTGATGTTTTTGGGTTTGATGGGTTTAATAATGCGTTATGGTTATTTACAAGTGTATGCCCACGATAAATACACCACCCAAGCGGATAATAATCGCATTAAGCTGATTTCTGCCCCGCCAAGCCGTGGCTATATTTATGATCGTAATGGAATCATTCTTGCGGACAATCAGCCTGTATTTACCGCCATGCTCAGTCCTGATGAAGTTGAAAACCCAGAGCGCACCTTAAATTTACTGGCGCCTATTTTTGATCTGACGGATGAAAATATTACCGACATTCTAGCGCGGCTAAGTAAAAGTAAAAATGATCCAGTGACGATCAAGATTGACTTAACCGATGCGCAATTGGCGCAGTTTAGTGAACGCAAACCTTTCTTTCGCGGGGTCAGTATCCAAAGTAAGCTGACGCGCTCTTACCCTTATGATGAACTGTTCGCACACGTTATCGGCTATGTGGGACGCATCAACGACAAAGAGTCTAAGCAAATAAATAAGGATCGCTATGCCGGTACCGATCTTATCGGCAAGATTGGCATCGAAGATTTTTATGAAGATATTTTACTTGGGCAACCAGGTTATCAGTCGGTAGAAACCGATGCGTATGGCAATATTCTACGTCAACTCGATACCAAGCCACCGATCGCCGGTAATGATATTACCCTAAGCTTAGACTATGGCTTACAGACTGTGGCCCAGCAGCAGCTTGACGGTCGTCGCGGCGCGATTGTGGCGATAGATCCAAAAAACGGCGACGTATTAGCGTTTGTTAGTAACCCAAGCTATGACCCCAACCCTTTTATCTCCGGCATCTCTTTTAAAGACTATGGCAATCTGCGCGAAGACCTTGATCAGCCACTATATAATCGCGCCCTACAAGGTACTTATCCTCCTGGCTCGACCATCAAACCCTTTGAAGCCTTAGGTGGTATTCATTACGGTTTACGTAATTGGGAAACCACTATTTATGATCCTGGTTATTTTAGCTTGCCTGGAGATTCACACCGTTTTCGCGATTGGAAAAAAGGCGGTCACGGTACCGTCGATCTAAAAAAATCTATCATGATGTCGGTGGATACTTATTATTACAAACTGGCTTATGAAATGGGCATTCAGCGCTTGCATGACTGGATGGTGCGTTTTGGTTTCGGTGAAGAAACCGGTATTGACTTGCCCAATGAAAAATCTGGGATTATGCCATCACCAAAATGGAAAAAAGACACCTACGATAAAGGCTGGTTACCGGGTGAAACTATCTCGGTTAGTATCGGTCAAGGTTATTTCTTAGCGACGCCCCTACAGATCGCTAATGCAACTGCCATGACCGCGAATCAAGGTAATCATATTACTCCGCACTTGTTAAAAAGTAGCGACGGTGCAGCGGCAGTCGACGTCATCACCAAACCGGATGGCAAGATTGATTATAATGGCAAACCATCTGACTGGCTACGCATGCATGATGCCATGGAACAAACGGTCAAAGCAGGTACTGGACGTGGCATCTATACGCCGCGCTATCGTATCGCCGGCAAAACGGGCACAGCACAGGTAAAATCAATTGCTCAGGGTAAAAGCTATAATAAATCCGCGCTGGATAAGCGCCACTGGGATCATGCTTGGTTTAATGGTTTTGCACCAGTAGAAGACCCCGAAATTGCCCTAGCGGTATTGGTCGAAAACGGCGGTGGTGGTAGTGTCGTTGCTGCTCCTATTGGACGCGCTTTATTTGACTATTGGGTATTACAACGCAAATCTAACCCTATCTTGCCGCCAACTGCTGATCAGTTAAAAGTTATTAAGCGCCAAAAATCCTTTGAAAAATTGATGCGTGATGCTATACGTGATAAAGAAGACAAAGCATTAGAAGCAGAAAAAGCAAAGCAAGAAGAAAAACAGAAAGAACAAATTCAAGCTGCTACGACCACAGCAAGCGCTGAGTAAAATATTGAGTATCAATTAGGCAGCTAAGAAAAAATGATGAAAAAGACCTCAAGCACGCGTAAGCCTAACCCAAACCATAAAGCGAAACACGCTGCTGCTGGTGATGTGCGTATCATTGGCGGTCAGTTTAAGCGCCGTACTGTGAATTTTATTGATGCTGATGGCTTACGACCAACCCCAGATCGCCTACGTGAGACCTTGTTTAACTGGTTAATTGCCGATATGCACAGCGCTCACGTACTCGATAGCTGCGCAGGTAGCGGCGTCTTAGGTTTCGAATCCTTATCACGTGGGGCGGCACATTGCACTTTTATAGAAATGAGCGCCGCTCAAAGTCAAATGCTACGTCAAAGTGCCGAACAATTACGCCTTGACCCAACTACTTATCAAATCATTCAAGGTGCAGCCGAGCAAGTTTTGACTCAAAACCCGCTAAATCAGCGCCATTTTGATGTGGTATTTATCGATCCGCCTTATGCAGAAGAGTTGTGGCAACCTATTTTGACCACCCTTATTACGCAGGCATTAATCAATACAGAAACGCTGATTTATTTGGAAGCAGATAAAGCGTTAGAGGAACAATTGAGCGAGCTGGCTGCTAAGCTTGACGAAAAATCGTTCGCTCAAAAAAGCATTAGCCAAGGAGTATTGGGTTTTGAGTGCCTGAAACAGACTAAGGTTGGACAAGTTGTTGCTGGACTTTATCGACTATCATCGTCATAATTGTCTGGTTAAAGAAATCGATTAATAAATGTAAAAAATGTTTAAAACCGCTGAAAAACTGGCCCAACGCTGCAGTTTAATGTATATAAGGCGAAAATAAACCCCAATGCAGCTTGCAAGCGTAGGCGCTACTGCTTATAATGTGCAGTCTGTTTTTTGAGAGCCCCGTTCCCAAGCTAAACTCTCAACGAATTTTAATTTTAAGGTTTTATCATGAAAACACTTAGTGCAAAACCAGCTGAAGTGACCCATGACTGGTTTGTCGTAGATGCTGACGGCAAAACTCTTGGTCGCTTAGCCACGCAAATTGCTAGTCGCTTACGCGGTAAGCATAAGACTTGTTATACCCCGCACGTTGACACTGGTGACTTCATTGTCGTCATCAATGCCGAAAAAATCGCGGTAACGGGTAAAAAAGCGCAAGATAAAAAATACTATCGTCACAGTGGTTACCCAGGCGGTATCAAAGAAACCAACTTCACAAAGCTGATTGCACGTAAGCCTGAAGATGTTCTACACAAAGCGGTTAAGGGTATGCTTCCAAAGGGTCCTCTTGGCTATGCGATGATCAAGAAGCTGAAACTATATGCGGGTACTGAACATCCACATGAAGCTCAGCAACCTAAAGAACTAGACATCTAAGGATATACTTATGGAACGCAATTACGGAACTGGTCGCCGCAAGACGTCTACTGCTCGTGTCTTTTTAGCTAAAGGTACTGGTAGCATTATCGTTAACGGTAAGCCACTTGATGAATATTTCAGCCGTGAAACTTCACGCATGGTTGTTCGTCAACCATTAGAGCTACTTGACTCGCCTACTGCTTATGACTTATACGTCACTGTAAAAGGTGGTGGTATCAGTGGTCAAGCGGGCGCTATTCGCCACGGTATTACTCGTGCGTTAGTTGAGCTCGATGAGACTAACAAGCCTGCACTAAAAGCTGCTGGTTTTGTTACTCGTGACTCACGTCAAGTTGAACGTAAGAAATTGGGCCTACGTAAAGCACGTAAACGTCCACAATTCTCAAAACGTTAATCAAAGCTATCTCTTATTTTCTTGCAGCTGCCGTCTTTATCTCAGAGCGATAGTAAAAGCATTCAAAGAAAGAGTAGATTTGCAAAACCTTATAAGCTGGTCACAGCTTGTAAGGTTTTTTTATGGGTGATACTTTTATTTATGATACTTTTTTATGTATCATGATTATTTATACATAAATGCTTTTTATAAAAAACCACCTTGTCAATTAGCATCTAATGACAGTGCGTGAATTACCTTGCAAAGTAAAGCTTACTACCCCATCATAATCATAACTTTTCATCATTAGTAACGATCTTATGAAAGCGCCTGAACAGTTTGATCCCAGTAAGTCTGATTCAAAAATAAGCATGCCACCATCTGAGGCGGCAATGCATGGCAAACCTACTAAATCACCCGCCATTCCTGATGGCATGCCAACGATTAAGCAAAACCATAAACGAATCGGGCAAATAGATAAAAAACCCTTTGAATGGCAGTTTTTATTGCCTAAATACTGGGGCATATGGCTACTAATGGCCATCATTGTGCCATTAGCCTATCTGCCATTACGTTGGCAATTTTGGCTGGGTCGTAAGCTTGGTATTTTAATCTATAAAGTAGCAGGTACACGGCGACGGGATACGCTGATTAATCTCAGATTGGCATTTCCTGACAAGCCAGAAGCTGAGCGTGAGCTAATGGCGAAACAGGTTTTTGTTAACCAAGGTATCGGCGTATTTGAAACCCTATGCACCTGGTTCCGTCCTAATATATTTACCCGTACGGTGTCTATCTCTGGGCTACAGCATGTGATCAATGCTCAAAACGATGGCCGTCCCGTTATTTTACTTGGCGCTCATTATACGATGCTCGATCTAGGCGCTATGCTATGCACCCAGTTTTTCCCTATGGATGGTATGTATCGACCACAGAACAATGCGCTACTTGATTGGTTCATTTATAACGGCCGCGCTCCCGTATTTGGCAAGCTGATTTCTAGCCGTAATATGCGTGGTTTAGTCAATATTATTAAAGAGGGACATATCGTTTGGTATTCGCCTGACCAAGATTATGGTCTTAAACAAGGCGTCATGGCGCCATTTTTTGGCGTACCAGCAGCGACTATTACCGCAACACGGCGACTGGCTACAGTAGTCAGTAATGATAACAAGCTACCAGCGATAATGGCCTTACATACTTACCGGCAGACGCCAGATAATTTACCCAGAGGTAAACGTCCGCATTATCATCTAACCATTACGCCAGAGTTGGATAACTATCCAAGCAATGATGAAGTCGCTGATGCTACCCGTGTCAATGAGATATTAGAAGGTCTGATTCGTATTGATCCAACCCAGTGGATGTGGTTCCATCGCCGCTTCAAGAATGGTCCTGATGGTCGTACTGATATCTATAAGTAATTGGTGAGAATATTAATCAATCTTTTATGGCTTTAGATTTATATAATATCTTGGGTAAATTACTTTTATTGGTTTCTTACACCGTTATATTTCAGCTATTCCCTATTAAAAAGAAGTTGCAAATTTGCTATACTCTGCTGTTGAAATAGCCACTAACTATGACTTAATGAATAATAAATCAAAATAACGGATATCTTATGAGCGATAATAATCTTGATAATTCGGACGCGCCTAAGCGCATATTGACAGGTATTACCACTACTGGAATCCCGCACTTAGGCAACTATGTCGGCGCAATTCGACCAGCGATAGCATCTATCCAGAATAGTGACAGTGAAGCATTTTTTTTCTTAGCAGACTATCATGGCATCATTAAATGCCATGATCCTGCTGCCATTCATGAGTCCACCAAAGCGATTGCTGCAACTTGGCTTGCTTGTGGCCTCGACCCTGAGCGTGTGACGTTTTATCGGCAGTCAGATGTACCAGAGATACCGGAGCTGGCGTGGATACTCAATTGTTCATGTGCCAAGGGTCTTATGAACCGTGCCCATGCTTATAAGGCATCTGTCGATATCAATAATGAAAAAACTGACGTCGATCCCGATCAAGGCATTACTATGGGTCTGTTTGGCTATCCGGTATTGATGGCTGCTGATATCTTGATGTTTAATGCCACTCATGTTCCTGTTGGGCGCGACCAAATTCAGCATATTGAGATGGCGCGTGATATTGCGGGTACTTTTAATCATAAATATAAGCCGCTATTTACGCTACCTTCAGCCGTCGTCGATGATGAGATGCCCTTATTAACGGGGCTTGATGGGCGCAAAATGAGCAAAAGCTATGGCAATACCATTCCGCTATTTGGTGAGTCTAATCCACAAGTCAGCGCTGAAAAGCAGATGCATAAAGCGATTATGAAAATCGTGACCAATTCACAATTGCCAGATGAGCCAAAAGATCCTGACGATTCTGCTATTTTTGAGATTTATAAAGCCTTTGCTACGCCGGAAGAAATCGCCGACATGCGTGCACAGTTTGCTGCTGGTATTGGCTGGGGCGATGCCAAGCAAGCCTTATTTGATAAAATCAATGCAGAAGTTGCCCCATTTCGCGCGCGTTACGAAGAACTCATGGCCAATCCGAAAGAGTTGGAAGAAATTCTGCAAATGGGGGCAGAAAAAGCCCGTCGCCATAGCCGTAAGCAACTAGACAAAACGCGCCGCGCTATTGGTATCCGTCCCCTTGCTAAGCTTAAATAAGCCTCTGACTGCTTTAACTTATCGTAATCACAGTGGATGCTAAGCGTGCAGACTGAGCTAAAAAATCAACCAGCGGCTTTACCAAAAGTCGCCTCTCTTGTAAACGCGCATCAAAACTCGACAGTTATGGATAGTAATGGCGAGCACGACCATTTAGCTATCCATGATATGTCGCTGCGCATTTATCAAACGCCGGTACAGCATTTGCCAGAAGATCTGTATGTGCCGCCGCAAGCGTTTGCCATTTGGCTAGAGCAGTTTGCCGGACCATTAGATTTCTTGCTATATTTGGTCAAAAAAAATAATGTTGATTTGACTCAGATGCCGATACTGCCGATTACCGAGCAGTATTTGGCATATATCAGTGAATTAGATACCGAGCATTTTGAATTAGCCGGTGATTATCTGCTGATGGCGTCGACGTTAATTGCGATCAAAACTGAGCTGCTATTACCTAAGCCAGAAACGCCTACCGATGAACGCGATCCAAAAGCCGAACTGATTGAGCGCCTTGAGGAATATGCCCAAATCAAAGCCGCCAGTCAGCGTTTGGACAATTTAGTCCGACTTGAGCGCGATGTATTTTTAGCGATGGTTAGCATGCCTAGCCAAGATATTATGAGCGCTGAATTGCCAAGCTACTCACCGACCCTATTGATTGATAGCTTATTTAAAATGCAGCTACAACCAGATTATCAGATGCATACCATTAAGGTTGACGCTGTGCCCCTTGCTGATCGTATTGCCAGTATCAGTCGGCAGCTAAGTACGGATGGTGCCCGCTCCTTTTATGAGCTACTAGATAAAGCTCAAGGTAAGATCGGAGTGGTGGTGAGCTTTGTCGCCGTACTTGAATTAATGAAGCGTCAACTGATTGGTGTGGTTAATACTGATGCAGACAGTAGCACTAGCACAGCAAATAACGCTGATGGCACTCTATCTAATACTGACAACCACCTCGGAAAATTAACGTTACAGTGGTTAGTTTAATTTGCATTGGCTTAATCAAAGTTATCTCAATAAAGTGACCCTAATAAAGAAAAAACAATGAAAGACATGGCTTCACAATCAGCAACCTCACCTTCTTCGGTGGATAAAGAGCTACAGCAGCTCAACATAGTCAGCAAACATATTGAAGTGCTATTACATGCCTCAGAATCTCCATTGACCGCTAACACCCTAAAAAAACACCTTTCACTGTCTACTAAGACGTTAAATCAGGCACTAGAGTTACTACAACAACGCTTAGACACTGGTGTACTAAGTTTACATGAAACGGCCAGTGGTTATCGCTTGCAAATCGCTGATAGCTATAGTGCCTTAATCCAGAGCGTCTTTCCACAACGTCAAGAACGCCTAAGCCAAGCGTTACTTGAAACATTGAGCGTGATTGCCTACAAGCAACCTGTAACACGCAGCGACATAGAACATGTGCGCGGTGTCACGCTTTCAAGCAATATCTTACGCCAATTATTTGATAAAGGTTGGATCGAAGAGAACGGCTATAAAGATACGTTGGGACGCCCTGCTTTGTTGCATACTACAGCACAATTCTTAGATGCCTTTGGTATGAGCCATTTAGATGAGCTACCACCGATGCCAGATATAGACGCCATTAAATCTATGTCTTAGGTTATGGAAACTTAGCCTTTTGAAGCTTAGCCTTTTGAAGCTTAGCCTTTTGAAGCTTAGCCTTTTGAAGCTTAGCCTTTTGAAGCTTAGCATCTGGAAAATCAGCAGCTATAATTTAAAAGTTGAATAAAAATATCTTAGTAAAAAAATGATTTGAAATTTAATAGCCTATTTATACCCAAAAAAAGACAGACCCTGTAGGATCTGTCTTTTTTATAGATTAAATATCACTTAGCGATACTTATAATTGATTAACTTTTATTGATTAATGATATCAACACCTTTTGGTGGTGTGAACTTAAACTGACTGCTGCCGATGCTCGGGTTCAATTTAATGCTGCTAAACTTGATAGAAGTGGTTTGTCCCAAACTGTCATTTAATACCATCATCACTGGCTTACCGCCGCTAAAGCTCATTGATAAACTCTTAAAGCTGGCGCTGTCAGATTTCGGATACAGCACATAGTAGTTTTTATTGGCGTATGGTTGCGTGATTTTAAAGTTCTTATCAATTTTACTTGGGTCACCTGATAGTAGTAGTGCCGGTGTATTGCCTACTTGGCTATCTACGTTCTGTTTGGTTGCTTGCTCTAAATCCTTATCATAAACCCACATTGAACTACCATTAGCCACAATCAGCTGCTCTGATGGTGATTTGGTTTCCCAACGGAAATTATTTGGACGTTGCACACTCATCGTACCGGTAAAAGCACCACTGTTAGCACCCTTAGTGGTTTGGCTAAAATTAGCAGTCATGCTCTTGGTATTGGTTAAAAGCTTATTTAAATTCTTGGCTGCTGTTAAATTACTAGCAGGCGCAGCATGGGCAGATTGTGTTAATGCCATCATAGGTGCTGCAACGCCAAGCGTGGTCATCAAAACACCAGCTAGAGCACCGCCCATTATTTTTTGTTTTAGAGTTGTTGTCTGTTTAATAGATTGATTGGTCAATAAAGTCATTATAAATCCTCTCTCAAAATGCAAAATAGCATAAAAAATAAAACGTTTTATTAAATTTTTGTTTTCAGTAAATGTTTATCTCACGAGAATAAAATCGGTGTGATAAAACAATGAAGACAGTGTGCCAGTTTTTTTATTACGCGCCTAGTCATGATTTGCAATCTTTACTACCGCCGCCATACACGCTTGTAACCGTTGCAATTACACTGTAAGAAACGGTATTTACCGTATTTTTGAATGCTTTTCATATAAATGGCATTCATAAATTTTTAGCTTTTACTTATAATATAGTCAGTCCTAAATAAAAGAAGTGCAAATATTATAACGCGCTATTGGGATAAATTTTTCTTGCTTGCTGTGCCTACGCAGACAGAGGCTACAAAAAACTGATCCCAGCAGCACTGTATTCTTTTAAAAGTGAATCAATTATAATTTATAGAATAAAAAAGCCCTTACTACCAACCGGTAATAAGGGCTTTTTTTAGTCATCAAGTTATTTTATGCAAAAGATAAAACAACCTAGATGGGCAACTAGGCGCTTTCAACCATCACATAACGACGGTTGAATTTACCTTTAGTCGCAAACTTCACCACACCGTCATTTAGTGCAAATAAAGTATGATCACGACCCATGCCAACACCTTCGCCGGCGTGGAATTCTGTACCACGTTGACGAACGATGATGTTACCAGCGACGATGGCTTGACCGCCAAAGATTTTTACGCCGAGCATTTTTGGGTTTGAATCACGACCATTACGGCTTGAACCGGCAGCTTTTTTATGTGCCATGAGAAAATCTCCTTGTTAATGTGACTTATCGCTAATGCGACAACTCTTAAGCTTTTAGTGCGTTATTAATTATCAATAAACTGATAATCGTTAATTAAGCATTAATCGCTTTGATTTTTAACAAGGTATACCATTGGCGGTGACCTTGCTCTTTGTGATAATGCTTACGACGGTTGTGCTTGACGATACGGATTTTTTCGCCGCGACCATGCTCAACAACTTCAACTTCAACGCTAGCACCTTCAACGATAGGTTGACCGATTTTGACAGTTTCACCGTCAACAATCATCAACACGTCTTCGAATTTGATCGTTGCGCCTGTTTCTGCTTTAAGTAGCTCAACTTTAAGCAACTCATCGACGACTACACGGTGCTGTTTACCACCAGTTTTGATTACTGCGTACATTGTATGACTCCGTTTAACCCGTGTGCCGTGGCTGATATCATACCAACACTTCGACGACGAACACGACAGGGAAAAATTAAAGGCAAGATTTTACGGCTTTTTGCTCATAAAAGCAAGCCGCGTCTCTTGTTTTTGTGTGGTGGTAATACCAACAGCCTACGCTCATATCAAACGCAATGTCATTGATTAACCAGCGTAATGTATATCGCTATTAATACAGACCGCCTAATAACAAGCAAGAATATTGGTTAAAATCCAACAGCGGCTATTATAACTTATCTAATCAGATACTTACAGTTTTTTATAGGCAAGCGCTCATTGTTAATAAATTATTGTTTATTCAACTCATAGATTAATGCATTCTAATCAGTTGTATTTTATCTTGTGCCCTTATAAATCAAGCTATATTAGCTAGAATCTAAAGCTATACCCTTCATTCTGCTATACTTAAATCAACAATTTATATAGACAGCTATGCTATTATGCATAAAACGATAGCTTGACCATAAATAGCTATTAAAACATTCTTTATTTTCATTGGTATGATTATTCACTATGACCCGTACTTCTCTATCTAACGCTGCAGCTCCACTATCCACTACGCCATCGATCAATTTATCAACAGCACCAAGCTATGCTGATATTCAAAGCATTGTTGCTGATGATTTTGAAATTATGGATAAACAAGTCTTTGGTAGTCTTAATTCCAAAGTTAAGTTGGTGATGAATGTATCACAGCACGTGATTAATGCGGGCGGCAAACGTATGCGCCCCTTAATTACTCTGTTGTGTGCACGGATGTTCAATGACGAGCCATCACAGCAAGCCATGCATTTGGCGGCGATTACTGAGATGTTACATACGGCAACGTTGGTACATGATGATGTCATTGATGAATCAGGACAGCGCCGTGGTAAACCAACTGCTAATGCCACTTGGGACAATGCGACAGCGGTGCTGGTCGGCGACTATCTGATTGCCCGCGCCTTTAACTTGTTGGTGGGTTTTCAAAGCTTGCCATTATTACAGGTGTTCTCAGATGGCACTTGTGATATTGCTGAGGGCGAAGTATTGCAGCTTCAACATCAGCACAATCCTGAAGCAACTGAAGAAGATTATCTAAACATTATTGATGGCAAGACTTCACGGTTATTCATGATGGCGACTCAAGGCGCAGCGATTTTGCAAGGTCAAACGCAGCACTTGCAGGCGTTAGCTGATTTCGGTCAGCACTTTGGTAATGCCTTTCAGATCGTTGATGATGTGCTCGATTATAGTGGCGATAGTGAATTGATGGGTAAAAACCTCGGCGATGATCTAGCAGAAGGTAAACCTACTTTGCCTACTATTAAAGCACTTGAGTTATTAAAGGACAGTAATAAAGAAGGTTATGAGCAATTACGTATTGCGGTGCAAACGGGTAAAACCCCAAATGCAGAACAATTGATTGCGCTAGTACGTCATTCAGGCTCGCTTGATTACTGTAAACAACGTGCTTTAGAAGAAACCAAACTTGCGCAACAAGCATTGAGTAGCTTACCTGACAATCGCTATCGTCAAGGACTGTATCAATTGACTGAACTTGCCAGCGCACGTTTATTATAATGAGCCGCTATTTATGGTTAAAACCACAAAGATAATTGTGCGCTTAAGTTATTACCTTTAAGTGCAGCACAGGTTTATCATAAACAAATATGATAACGACGCTGTCGTCCTATTTTTTGTGATTGTCATTAATACTAAAACTAATCTAATTCGATTTATCATTCACTAGTATTTCAGGGTTCATAATTAAGTATTGCTAAAGCCAGTTTTTTCTGAACAGCTGATGCTTTGGGATGATTTTTCTACTAATATTCCTCAATCTCATCAAAAAAACAAAAATTAACAATATTGTATTTCATCAACCACGATGAATTTTGTAATGTAATTTTGATGTTGTGCTTGTGTTTCCGATATGTCACGGGCATTTATCATACTAAAAGATGGTTATATGAGGTGCAATTGGTTTTTTGTGCCTTGACTGTGGGGTATACCCTATAGTTTATAATAATTCATTAAATTAAATTTACTTATCCGGTTATTGCGCATTTAACGGCCGATATACTCTGGCGGCGGTAAATACATATTATTTTTTATATCTCATACGTTAAGATTTATCCATAAACTTTTTATACTGTCACTATTTATTATTATGTAATACTTATATTGTCGAGGACATTGATGAAGCATTCTTATCTTGCGCTTGTAATAGCAACTGTACTATCTGGAGCTGTACTGGTTGGCTGTGACAAAAAACAGGACGCCGATGGTGCAGCGGCCGCACAGCAACAAATGCCGCCCTCCGTCGTCAACGTCCAAACTGTGACCTTTGTTACCGTACCACAAGTACAGACTTTTGCTGGACGCACAACGGCATACCAAACCGCGGACGTTCGCCCACAAGTAAACGGAATTATCGACGAAGTGTTGTTCCGTGAGGGCAGCAACGTCAAAAAAGACCAACCTTTATATCGTATTAATACGGATAACTACGCAACGTCTATCACCAGTGGTCAGGCGGCGATAGCACAAGCCGAAGCCAACTATCAGACAGCTTTGGCTAATAATGCCAATGCAAAAGCGGAGTTAGCCAGCCGTCAAGCGTCGCTATCACAAGCACAAAACGACTTACAACGTCTGCAAGGGCTGGTTGCTATCGATGCCATCTCAAAGCAGCAGTACGACCAAGCACAAACCGCCGTACGTACTGCGCAGGCCGCTGTACAAAGTGCTAATGCTGCTATCGGTCAATCGCAAGCGGGTATTGAAAGCGCAAAAGCAGGTATCCAAACAGCGAAGGCCAGCCTACAAGCCAGTACCTTAGATCTGAATCGTACGATCGTACGCGCACCTATCTCAGGTCGTACGGATCGCTCTAGCGTTACCGCTGGTACATTGGTCAGCTCTGGTCAACCTACTCCTTTGGTTACTATCTCACGCCTAGATCCTATCTATGTTGATATCAGTCAATCCTCTTCTGAGCTACTAAAATTGCGTCAGCAAATTTCAGCTGGCAAAGCTCAGGCAGGAATGAGCTCGGTTGAATTGGTGTTAGAGGATGGCTCAACGTATCCTGTACGCGGCGAGTTGGCGTTATCAGAAGCGAAAGTCGATGAGTCTACAGGGGCAGTGACATTACGTGCGGTATTCCCGAATAACAGCAATATCTTATTGCCAGGTATGTATGTCAGCGCCCGCTTGACCCAAAGTGTGATTACCAATGCAGCACTCGTACCACAAAGCGCAGTGATGCGCTCGACCAAGAGTGAAACGCAAGTTTATATCGTTGATGAAAACAATAAAATCCAAGTTCGTCCTGTCACGATTAATGGTACCTATAAAGGGCAATGGGTGATCACTGACGGCCTTCAAGCTGGCGATAAAGTAGTCGTTATCGGTGGTGCAAAAGTCAAGCCTGAACAAGAGGTCGTTGCGAAACCATTAGAAAATCCAAACCCTGAGCCTTCTGCAAAAGGGGCTGCTGCTAAAACACCACAGCAAGCTGCAAAAAATATGGATAAGTCTACCGATGGTAAAACTGCCAACAAACCGGCACAACCAGCCGCCAAATAATTCCATTCAAAGCTAGGAAGACTTAGGGATTTACTATGTCACGTTTTTTTATTGATCGCCCTATCTTTGCATGGGTGATGGCTATTTTAGTCATGCTCATCGGGATAATATCGGTTATCAACCTACCGATTGAGCAGTATCCAGCTATTGCGCCACCAACCGTCACGGTCAGCGCTAGCTACCCTGGTGCTAACGCTGAAACCGTTGAAAACTCAGTAGTACAGATTATTGAGCAGCGCATGAAAGGGCTTGATGGCTTGATGTACATGAAGTCGTCGAGTGCCTCAAATGGTAGTGCCTCTGTACAGCTGTTCTTTGAGAACGGTACAGATTCTGATACCGCACAGGTTCAGGTACAGAACAAATTACAGGCCGCAATGAGCTCGTTGCCCGAGCAAGTACAGCGTCAAGGCGTTAACGTTAACAAAGCCTCTGAAGGCTTTTTAGCCGTGTTTGGCTTTGTGTCTGAAGATGGCAGTATGGATCCTGCTGATATCGGTGATTATATCAACTCTAATGTCGTCGATCAGCTCAGCCGTGTTGAAGGCGTTGGTCAAGTCCAAGCGTTCGGTGCATCTTACGCTATGCGTATTTGGCTCGATCCTGAACGTTTACGTGGCTATAGCTTGGTGCCATCCGATGTGGTCAACGCGGTACGTGCGCAAAACGCACAAGTATCAGCCGGTCAGTTAGGTCAAGCACCTGCTGATACTGATGAACAAGTTATTAATGCAACCGTCACCGTACAAAGCTATCTAAAAACGCCTGATGAGTTCAAAAACATCCTACTAAAAACCGATACCTCTGGCGCGCAAGTACGCTTAGGCGATGTTGCAAAGGTTGAAATTGGTAGTGAAAGTTATAGTACGATTGCCTTGTTTAATGGCCAACAAGCCGCTGGCCTTGCTGTCTCACTAGCGAGTGGTGCTAACGCGCTTGCAACTCGCGAATTGGTCGGTGATCGAGTTGCCGAGCTAGAAGCAAACTTCCCTGCAGGCCTAAAGTCAGTCATTCCTTATGACACTACCCCATTTGTACGCTTGTCTATTGAACAAGTGGTCAAGACCTTAATCGAAGCGATTATATTAGTATTTATCGTCATGTTTATCTTCTTGCAGAACTGGCGCGCGACTATTATTCCGACGCTTGCTGTACCTGTGGTACTGCTTGGTACTTTTGCAGTACTGTATATTGCAGGGTTCAGTATCAACGTACTGACTATGTTTGCCATGGTACTGTCCATCGGCCTACTGGTCGATGATGCTATTGTCGTCGTAGAGAACGTCGAGCGGCTATTGGAAGAAGACCAAAATATCTCTATCAAAGACGCTACGATACAATCGATGGGTGAGATTAGTAAAATCGTTGTTGGTATCGCGCTTATCTTATCGGCGGTATTCGTACCGATGGCCTTCTTTGGTGGCTCAACTGGGGTAATCTATCGTCAGTTCGCCATTACTTTGATTACCAGTATGGTGCTGTCAGCTCTAGTTGCTCTTATTTTCACCCCTGCCCTATGTGTGACCTTGCTAAAACGTAGTAAGAGCCATGAAAAAGGTAATTCTGAGAATCAAAAAGGCTTCTTTGGTTGGTTTAACCGCTCTTTTACCAAAACCAGTCGCTCTTATGAAAATTTCGTCGGTAAAAGCTTCCGCCTTAAATGGGTATATCTGATTGTCTATGCGGCTATTATCGGTATTATGGCAGTGGTATTCTTACGTATCCCTGGCTCATTTTTACCGGAAGAAGACCAGGGTATTATGTTTACCGCCGTACAGCTGCCCGCTGGTTCGACACTGAATGAGACGCAAGCGGTTCTAGATAAAGTGAGCGCTTATTATAGCGGCCAAGAACCGGATAATGTGGAATCAGCGTTTACCATCGCTGGCTTTAGTTTCGTAGGACAAGGACAAAACGTCGGTATCGCCTTCGTAAAACTCAGCGACTGGGCGGATCGTAAAGGTGAAGACAATACAGCACGGGCAGTCTCTGATCGTGCACAGGGTTATTTCTTTACCCAAATTAACGAAGCGACTGTGTTTAATATTATCCCACCAGCAATTAGTGGACTTGGTAACTCTAGTGGTTTTGACTTGATGCTTCAAGACTCCGGTAACGTCGGACACGAAGGTCTGTTAGAAGCACGTAATATGTTACTGGGCATGGCTGCTCAAAACGATCAAGTAGCCGGTGTACGTCCAAACGGACAAGAAGATGCACCGCAGCTTAAAGTTGATATTAACCAAGAACAAGCCGCTGCTTATGGTCTATCCATGGCAAATATTAACAGTGTCATCTCAACCGCGTGGGGCTCAAGCTATATCAATGACTTCGTTGATCGTGGTCGTGTCAAACGCGTATTTGTACAAGGTGAACCTAGTAGCCGTACTAATCCTGATGATATCGGTAAATGGTATGTCCGTAACGATAGCAACGAGATGATCTCATTTGATGCTTTCTCTAGTAGTAAATGGGAAACCGGTTCACCGGGTCTCACGCGCTATAATAGTTTGGCGTCAATGAATATCCAAGGTAGCGCTGCTCCTGGTCTAAGTACCGGTGAAGCGATGGATGCCATGGAAGCGATGGTCGAACAGCTGCCAGACGGCATCAGTTACGAATGGACAGGTCTATCATTAGAAGAGAAGAAGTCAGGTGCTCAAGCGCCGATGCTGTATGCAGTTTCTATCTTAGTGGTATTCTTATGTCTTGCTGCCTTGTATGAGAGTTGGTCAATTCCATTCTCAGTACTATTGGTGATTCCACTTGGGGTATTGGGGGCGGTGCTGTTTACTTGGTTTCGTGGCTTATCCAATGACATTTACTTACAAGTTGGTCTACTCACGGTGGTTGGGCTATCGGCCAAAAACGCCATCTTGATTATCGAGTTTGCGAGGGATCACCAAGAGGAAGGTTATACCTTAAAAGAGGCCGTCATGACCGCGGCGCGGCAACGTCTGCGTCCTATTATTATGACCTCACTTGCCTTTGGTCTTGGTGTTGTGCCATTATTCATCGCGACAGGTGCTGGTTCTGGTAGCCAAAACGCCATTGGTACCAGTGTGGTTGGCGGTGTTGTCACTGCTACCTTCTTAGGTATCTTCTTTATTCCGATGTTCTATATTTGGGTACGTAGCTTGTTTCCGTACAAATATGACACGCCGCCAAATGATGGTGGGAATACGCCTGACAGCTCTAACCCTGATAATCCAGACAATCCAGTTGGACCAACAGAGTATAATGAGCCACCGATCATACATGTTGACGACGATATGCAAAACATGACGCTCTCTAAGAGCTCTCAGCCTGCAAGCTTTGGAGATAATACACAATGAGTTTTAGTTATTTCGTTACCCCCAACTCAGCAACTAAGGCAGTCTCTTTGACTGCCCGCGTTAGCCAAAATAGCGGTCGTTTAATAGGCTTAACGGCATTAGCGATCAGCATGGCTGCTTGTAATACCATTCCAAAAGCGGATATGCGTCCTGTCCTTGCTGAGCCTAATATTCCTATCGGACAAACCTATGGGGCGTTCGATAAGGAGACCGTCAGTACGGCTGAGCAACCAAGCATTGCCAATCAACGCTGGCAGAACTTCTATAGCGACGAGCGTTTAAAAGGTCTGATTGCTTTAGGTCTTGAAAATAACAAAGACTTTGAAAGTGCACGCTTAGCCATTGAAAAAGCACGTGCTCAATATCAAATTAGTGATATTCGCGACTTGCCAAGTATCGATGGTAGCGGTGGCTACAGTCGCTCAGCACAAAATAGCCGCGATAAAAACTCTAGTGGTGCTTATAGCGTAAATTTAGGTCTTGCCAATTATGAGCTCGACTTTTGGGGTAAAATCTCTAGTTTAAAAGACCAAGCGTTGCAGAATTTCTTAGCCACCACGGCTGCAAAAGACGCTACCCAAATTAGCTTAATTAGTAACATTGCCCAAAGCTATGCCAATTTAAGCTACAGTTTAGCGCAGCTGAAACTGGCGGAAGCAACGGTTGAGAGTCGTGAGAAATCACTATTTATCGCTGATAAACGTTTTGAAGCCGGTATTGATCCTAAGCTGCCTTCGTTACAGTCTAGTGCCTCACTTGAAAATGCGAGACTTGCCGTCTTACGTGCGCAAAGCAGTATTTTAAAATCACGTAATGCATTGCAGTTTTTGGTCGGTGGACCGATTCCAACCAATCTGATTCCAACCCCAGCTGTCAGTAATATCACTAGCCAAAAGATATTTAGTGCTGGCTTGCCTAGTGAGTTGCTGCGCTATCGCCCAGATGTGTTGCAAGCGGAATACAACCTAAAAGCCGCTGGTGCTAATATCGAAGTAGCACGCGCGTCTTATTATCCTTCTATAAGCCTCGCAAGTAGCATTGGCGTCAGTAGTGGTAGTTTGGACGACTTATTCAAAAGTGGTGCCGTTGGCTGGTCATTTGGTCCAAGCATTAGCGTGCCTATCTTTGATGCAGGTCGCTTAGATGCCAACTACGATGTCGCTAAAATTGAGCGTGAACAAACCCTTGCTGGCTATGAGCGCTCAATTCAAACCGCTTTCCGCGAGGTCTCTGATGTCTTGGCAACGCGTGCTACCTTAGGCGAGCAGCTCGAAGCCCAATACCGTCTGCAAGACAACTTTGAGCAAACCTATCAGATTGCAGATGCGCGCTTTAAAGCGGGTATTGCTAACTATCTAGACGTTCTTGATGCACAGCGTTCACTGTTCTCAACGCAGCAAGGTATTTTAGATTTAGAGCTACAAAAAATCGTTAGCCAAGTCGAGCTTTACCAAGCGCTTGGTGGTGGTGCCAACCTAGATGTGCCAACTGTTATTCCTACGCCGCAACATAGAAACTTAGTGCAAGTGGCTAACGTAGCTGGCAATAAAGCAAAAGCGGTCAATGCTATCGATGCCGCTAGCTCAGCGCGTGTTGCTTCTGTCCAAGAAGCTCAAGCGATTAAGCAAGCGCAACCAGTAGAAAAAGCCACCTTTAAACCTACTGCTGTGGTTGACGTCAATAATGACGGTAAAACCGATGCTGCTGTAGGCATCTTAACTGAAGAGGCTACTCTGAAAGAAACCAGCGTTGAGCAAGTACCTGTCACGCAGATTGTTGAACCTTAAGTGATCAGAGCGCTATAATCTCGTGAAGGTGCTTTATCCTCACGTTGATAGTCGATAAGTACAAAAAGCCCTACCGACTTGGTAGGGCTTTTTGCTTTCGTCAGCTACTATTGGTTATAGTAGTCGTATTATATTAATACCAAAATAAAAGTTGTTGATACTAAAAAAAGGAAGCATTATGACTTATACTTTTAACCGCCAATTCCCTGAAACTCGTCTGCGTCGTCTGCGTTATAACGACAATGTACGCGCCATGATTCGTGAAGTTGAGCTGCATCCTAAGCACTTTATCGCGCCCGTTTTTGTGTTAGAAGGTAGTAACCAACGCCAATCAATCGCGAGTATGCCGGGTGTTGAGCGCTTATCGATTGACCTGCTCATTAAACATGCCAAAGAGTTATTAGCAGAAGGTGTCACAACTATCGATATCTTCCCGGTTATTGATAATTCACTAAAAACGCCTGACGGTAAATCGGCTTATGACGAAAATGGCTTGAGCGCACGCGCGGTCAAAGCTGTCAAAGATGCTATTCCAGAGATGGTGGTGATGACTGATGTGGCATTAGATCCTTATACCTCACACGGTCAAGACGGCTTACTCGATGACAGTGGCTATGTCGTTAACGATGCAACGGTTGAAGTACTGGTCAAACAGGCATTGGTACACGCCCGCGCCGGTGCCGACATCATCTCCCCTAGCGACATGATGGATGGTCGTATCAAAGCCATGCGTGATGCCTTCGAAGCCGAAGGTTTTGTCAATACCGCTATCATGGCCTACTCGGCAAAATATGCCTCTGCTTATTACGGGCCATTCCGTGATGCGGTCGGTAGTGCTGGCAACTTAAAAGGTGGTCATAAAAAACAGTATCAAATGGACTTTGGTAACCGTGCTGAAGCGCTACATGAAGTGGCCATGGACATCAATGAAGGCGCTGATATGGTCATGATTAAACCCGGTCAACCCTACTTAGATTTGATTAGAGAAGTTAAAAATACCTTTGGCGTACCTACCTTTGCTTATCAAGTCTCTGGCGAATATGCCATGCATATGGCGGCTATTCAAAACGGTTGGCTGACTGATGCGGTTATTTTAGAGTCTCTGATTGGCTTCCGCCGTGCTGGTGCAGATGGTATTTTGACTTACTTTGCTTTAGAAGCAGCAAGACAGTTAAATAATGCTTAATTTTAGCTAATTTGCTTATTTATATTTTTGCTTATTTATATTGTGGTTTAAACTGCAAACCTATCACACCCGCTGCTATCAATCAGCTGGTGTGATTTTTTTTATTGTAATAAGTAAATCTATAAACGCGCACGCTCATGTGGCTCATTAAAGTCAATAACCGGACCAACAGGCACAATACGAGTGGGATTAATATTGGCATGGCTGATGTAATAATGCGCCTTGATATGCGCCATATTTATTGTCTCTGCGATACCTGGTACTTGATATAAATCACGTAGATAACCCCAAAGATTCGGATAGTCAACGATACGACGTATATTACATTTAAAATGACCGACATAAACCGCATCAAAACGTACTAAAGTCGTAAATAAACGCCAATCCGCCCCAGTTATCGTGCTACCTATTAGGTAACGTTGGTCTGCCAAACGCGCCTCTAACTTATCTAACGCATCGAATAGTTTGACTACCGCTTCTTTATACGCCGCTTCTGTAGTGGCAAAACCAGCTTTATAAACTCCGTTATTAACCGCATCATAAACAAATGCATTGATCGCATCGATTTCTGCTATGGATTCTGCAGGTAAAAAATTGCCAGCTATCGCCCCAATCTCATCAAAGGCTGAGTTAAACATCCGAATAATCTCAGAGGATTCATTGCTAACGATAGTATGGGTTTTTTTATCCCATAGTATCGGTACTGTGACTCGTCCCGTATAGTCAGGCTTTGCTGCGGTATAAATTTCATATAAATAATTTGCATCGACGATAGGATCAGCGACAACCCCTGCGCCCTCTGCAAACGTCCAACCTTTATCACCCATAAATGGATGCACCACAGATATCGAGATCAGGTCTTCTAAGCCTTTGAGCTTGCGGAAAATGGTCGTACGGTTCGCCCATGGACACGCCAAAGAGACATATAAGTGATAACGGTTGGCCTCCGCTTTAAAGCCGCCTCGACCAGAGGGACCTGCACTGCCATCTACGGTCACCCAGTTTCTAAAGCCTGCGTCTTCACGCTTAAAGCGTCCGCCGCTAGATGCGGTGTCATACCATTTGTCTTGCCACTGCCCGTCGACCAATAGACCCATATCACTCTCCTCAATATTCTGTTTTGATATTATTTCATGGAACATGCATACTATGAAATCATCATAATAAGCACTCTATTTTGAGAATTATGATAGCAGTTATATATTACCCAGCATTAGCCTTTGTGGTTCTGCTGACAATAAAACATAAACCAATTTTACTGACTGTTTAATATAACTACATAAATAACGGTCTAAATCGCTCAATATAAAAGTATAATAGTCAGTATTATGCCAATAAAAGAATTTTATTAGAAAAAAGGCTTGCAAAGTAGTAGAAACTTGATAGAATACTCAACCTAAATAGGCGTATAGCTCAGTTGGTTAGAGCGCTACCTTGACATGGTAGAGGTCAGCAGTTCGAGTCTGCTTATGCCTACCAAATATTTAGAAAGCCCTAGTCTAACGACTGGGGCTTTTTTTGTCCGTAAAATATGGGCTGTAGTGGAAAATATTTAATTGAAGAATGAGCTGGTATATCACCAAGACTACAAAATAAGATTCAAAGCCATCAACGACATCACTCAATACATTGAGCTTGAATACAATGAGGAGCGGTTAGCAAAGCACTGCTTCTCCCTGACGCAAGACAAGAGCTGTGCTCGCAGTGGCACTAAGATTCAAAAGGGCTTAGGCTATAAAACGCCAAGGCAGATGTAATTTGATTATTATCGTCTAGCTGCGTAAATAAAATCTCCCAAGTTAATGTCTACGGATTTGACAACATAGGTCATTGAATACGCTGGGTTATAAACCGCTGAAGTTGCTCAAGAGTAATCACTGGCTTTATACTCACTGATACTTAATGCTATGCAAAATTAGCGTTACTGAGCTTAAAATAGCCACTTAACGTATTTAAGATTTTCAATATCTATGAGCTAGCCAGCCATCAGCTCACTATACTTTCTAATGCTGCTCTGTCTTCTATGACAAACTGCTCTACCAAAGCAGCAAGTGCAGGATAAATATCTGTTTTTACGTTGATTTTTTGACAGTATTTAGTGAACTGCGGTAGCCAATTGAGTAAAGCAGTATCAAGAAAGTCGATTTGTTCTTGTGCCGTGTTGACCATATCAAGCTGTTGCTCAATACTTTTATTAATCCATAAGCTCATAACGATAAAATATACACTTAAATGGTCATTTGGCTCACGAAACTCAGGATGTAAGCTTAGCTGCTGGCTATCAAGAAAACGCATCATATGCGCCGCAGGTTTGCCATAAAGGTGTTTATCACTGCTCAGATAATAAGAAGCGTAAGGCGGTGCACTATCATCACCACTCAGTAAAAAAATCTGCGCAAAATCTGCGGCAAGCTCAATGGCACGATGCTCTTTAGGGAATTGCTGCAAATTATCAATGGCGACTTTCACGCGATTACTGTATTGCTCAAGTCCGAGACTAACAAATACCTCGTGAATACTATCGTAAGCTTGATTCTGTTGCCACTCATCTAAGGTCGTTGAGGTAAGCTCACGCGCGAAAACATCTGCAAACCAACGATAAAGTGCAGAACGTGCCGGATTAGCAGCTTGCCATTCTTCATTAATATTGATTTTATCTTCAGTTATGTTCATTTTAAATCCAATTTAAGCTGTCTTTTATGTGTTATTGGTGGCTACTTTTATTAAGTAACACATTTATTAAGTAACACATTTATTAAATAGCGGTTTTATTTTTATTAAATACTGGCATTGAGTACTACATTAGAACAGATCGTCTATATAAATAAATGCCTTTGTAAATCACACATGCTATTTACGTCGCATACGGCTTACAAAGGCATTTTTTATCACTTACTGTCCTAAATGATATTAACCCATTTGGGATGATACAGCAGAGCTACCATCTGGATTGACATACTTTGGACCACCGAACGAAGTCACTGCTGGTGCTTTACCAACGAATTTCTCCATCTCGACGATACAAGTATTGGCACTAGGCGCTTGTGCAAGACTTGAGGTACCGATATCAATGGTTAACGTATTAGGGTCACCATAGGTATCTAGCGCACCGATTTCAGGGCCAGTAGGTCCATACCATGCACCCTCTTGGATACGAATGATACCCGGTGGAAAGTTATCAGAGATAACTGCACCAGCCAATAACTGACCACGATCATTAAAGACACGCACAATGTCACCATCTTTGATACCACGAGCTTTTGCATCCTCAGGACCCATGTAACAAGGCTCACGACCTTGTACCGTATAGGTTGCACGGCGCTCTTCAGACTCACAAGTTTGTGAGTGCAGACGGGTATCTGGATGCACTGATTGTAGCCATAGTGGATGCTTATCTGAACCAGGACCACCATGTGAGCGCTCAATTTTCTCCATCCAGGTAGGATGGCCTTTACAGTCATCATAACCATAACTGGCAATTTTGCGGCTACTTATCTCAATAAAGCCTGATGGTGTGCCAAGGGCGTTGACTTCAGGATCTTCAAGGAAATCAGCATGTCTTGTCCAGTTTTTACCCTCTGGGAATAGCACGTAGCCTTTTTTCCAGAATTCAGCAAATTCAGGCATGAAAAATTCTTTTTTCAAGTTATCAGCACGGCACTCTTCGTAGATTTGCTCGATCCACTGCATCTCATTCATATTACGGCTATATTCGATTTCACGATTCATGCGCTTAGTTAATTCATACCAAATATCAAAGTCTGATTTAGAATGATAAAGCGGGTCAATCAGCTTGTGCATGGCAATAACGCCACGGTTACTATAGGTACCGTAAGCATCAATATCATTACGCTCATAAGGCGTACATGCTGGCAGTACAATGTCAGCAAAACGACAGGTTGCCGTCCAGTTATAGTCGACCGCAACGACTGTCTCAACTTTGCGGTACGCCTCTTTCATACGGTTGCGCTGCTGATGGCGATGCCATTGGTTACAGCCTGAAAAAATACCCATTTTATAAGGCGGAAGGGTAACTTTGTGACCATTAAAGTCAATCACTTTACCCGGCTCAAGTAAGCAATCAATAGCGCGAGCAACTGGTATAACAGAGCTATACCCATTAAAGTCTTCGTTATCGTGCTTAGGCTTACGACCAGTATCAAGATTTAGCGGGAACGCACCCGGCATAGAAGCACCTGAAGCTGGTACACCCGATGAGCTATAGTGATGCGAATAACTAATGCCCCCACCCGGCTGACCAAACTGACCAAGCATAGCAGCGATAATCGCTCCCATCCAATAAGGTTGCTCACCATGCTGTTGACGCTGAATCGCCCAGCCGAAAATAAGCTGGGTACGATTCTTCGCCATTTTGCGGGTAAGCTCACGGATACGGTCCGCTTTGATACCACAAATCTTTTCTGCCCACTCTGGGGTTCTCTCGATTTTATCTTCAGTTTTACCCATCACATAAGGAATAAACGCTTCGAAGCCGAGAGTATAGACATCAATGAATTTTTCATCATAAAGCTTTTCGGTATATAGCGTATGCACAATAGCCAGCATAAACGCCACATCAGTATGTGGGTTAACATATTGATGATCACACTCTAGATAGTTCTGGGTTTTACTTTTGACCGGATCAATACAGATGACCTCAATCTCTTTATTTCGAACTTTGGTACGTAATTGCTCTAAGTACTCATAAGATTCGTGAGTTTCGGTATTCCAGCCAACTTGTAAGTTTTTGACAGGGTCATTCGCCCACATAACGATGACTTTTGAATTTTCTAAAATCAACGGCCATGATGTACCTTGTGAATAGACCTCAGTCGAACCTAACACGTAAGGCATAATAACTTGACCAGCACCGGTTGAATAATCCCCTGCTGTACCGACACTCCGTCCATGCATCGCCACAGCGCGTAGCATATGGTTACCACAACTGTGGATCTGTCCTACTGACCGCCAGCCAACGTTGGCCGTATGCAACGCCCAAGGACCGTAATCTTTTTGGATACGCTCAAGCTCTTCATAGACCATGTCTAGAGCAGCATCCCAACCGACGCGTACGAAACGGTTATCACCGCGCTGTGTCGTGTCACTTTTATGACGGTTTTTATACCAGTCAACCCGAATCATAGGATAACGTACCCGTGATGGGCTATAAATAATGCCAGGCACACCCTGTAAAATATCGGTCGGGAACTGATCAAACTCAAAAGGTTGCACTTCAACGAGCTTGTCACCCTGAACATTGGCACGGAAGGCACCCCAGTGTGCACCGGACATTTTCCAGCCGCTCAAATCAGGTTTTTTCCCAGTCTTACTAGTAACGATACTGTTATCGGCAAGTAGTGATGTCGGTAACAACGCGGTACCCGTTAAAGCAGCTAGTGACTTGAGAAAGTGTCTGCGATTGATGTTTTTCATAAGTTATCTCTCTAATTGTTTTCTCTAGTTACGGTCTAGCACCTTGGAACGTGTTTTCAGGCGACCCACTACCTTGAGGGTTCTTTCTAAAGTCTGATGAATGCAGTTGTAGATATTTTAAGACCATAGCTGCACTGTCGTTGTCTAAGTTAGTAAACCCTACCATGCCACTAAATAGTCCTGGCCATTGGTTGGCATCGTGTCCACTCGGGTCTGGTTGACGGTGACAAGTACTACAGCTATCACTATACGTCTGGCTAGCAATGTCCCAAGCTGGCTCGATACTCTCCATGAGGCCTCCTTCGGCAACCCAGAACTGAGCCTTCACTTTTTGCCATTCAAGACCAGTCAGCGGATCTTCTTTAGCTTCGCCTGCTGTGATGAGACTCTTATCACTAGCTAAGTCTTTTTCGATAATGGCATCAGGAATATTTAAACCAAAGTTGGTATACCATACACGACCGAAGCCTTTGTTTTTGCGCCACATATCGAGCTCAATTTGTACCCCACCATCTTTGTGCGCCAACACTTTAACAGGTGCAGCAATTTCTATACTACCTGCTTTAGTCTTTCTATCATCTGAGGTATATAAATCTTGCGGTACAATGTTGTAATAGTTTTGACCATCTTTAATTTTGGTACTTCTGGCTTCAGACAATAGCGAATCAAATGCTGGATTGTGCATACCTTCAGTATTTGGTAACTCGTGCGCAATCCCTTTGTGGCAATCAAGACAGCTGGCATCACGTTCAGCCGCGCTACGCATAATCATTTGTGAGGTGACGCGCATTTTATCAAAATCCATGCTGTCGTAATCATGGCAAGTGCGACACTCTTTAGAATCGTTGGCTTTAAAACGGCCCCACTCACGTTGCGCTAATACCACACGATGATCAAGAAATTTTTCTCGAGTACCAATATCACCCATCAACTGTGACAGTACCTCACGTGAGGCTTGCATTTTACGCGCAACTTTCGCCGTAAAATCATGGGGTACGTGACAATCTGAACACTCTGCCCTAACACCTGTACGGTTTTTGAAATGTACGGTTTTCTTGAGCTCGGGTAGCATGTTGTCACCCATCGTATGACAAGAAGTACAGAACTCTTCGGTATTGGTTGCTTGCATGCCAGCATTAAACCCTGCCCAGAACCAAACTCCACCCGCAAAGCCGATGATGATAAGTATTCCAAGTCCGATCTTTGCGGAAGGTTTAAACAGAAGACGACGCAGCCAGTTAAATAGGCTTTTGATTGCACTCATGATTGCTTTCATGATGATTCCTTACTGTATTTCATAGCCATTTGAATTTCATACAATTTGGGCGGTCATTTGTCCATTTTTTGCGTGAAAATAATAGAGATTAGCGATTGGACAATATCAGTTACTGACGGGACGCTAGTTAACAGGTTAAGAAGGTGGTCCCCAGAACCACATTTGACCGAACCAAATGATGAAACCATAAGCACAAATGAATAACAGCGCTATAAATGGTAAGGCAATAAAAGCCATGACTAGGGCACTAAGCCATTCGCGTCTGACTGGTTGCTGCTGGTTTTTTAGTTGCTGTTCAGGTTGCATAGTTCACCTCTAAATATATTCACGCTGGCTAACAAGTAGTAAAACAGTAATATTTAAAGCTTTTATTTCAAATAAGAATGCTAAATAAACTATTTTTTGTATTTTTATCTTTGTTCTAAATGGTCGTTATATTTTTATTGTTTAGTTTATTTTAAGTTAGATATTGTTTAGTTTAGATTTCATAAAACGCTAAATAACTTAATACCTTACTACCTGTAATGATAACATGGATACTCAATATTCTGTAACTAATCTGCAACATTACACCCTAAAACTTATGAGTTGAGTGCTCATTTAAGTAGCATAAAACAAGCCGCATAAGGCAGGATGAGCTCTATGGCTGTACGCTATTGAAACTGCTCATTTTTATAAAGAAACGCCCCGAAATTATCGAGGCGTTTCTGATCTAGGCTTTTATACTAACTACTCTCTGATTCATGAATAGCTCTGTCGTTAAAATCTTGTTATTAAAACTCATATAACACTGAACACTGAACACTGAACACTGAACACTGAACACTGAACACTGAACACTGAACACTGAACACTGAACACTGAACACTGAACACTGAACACTGAACACTGAACACTGAACACTGAACATTTTTCATCTAACACTTCCGACTAACATTTAAGGCACCTGCTGATTGATTTCAATATTTACTTGTTGCTGGTCACTTTTTAGCACGACTGGATTAGAAGATAAATCACCAGATACGGAAATAGCATTACCAGAATGGCTAATGCGCGCGGTCACAACCAGCTGCTCACCTGATGCGCGTGCAGGTTGTAGCGTTCTATCAGCCATCATTGCGTCTAGATTGCTTAGGCTTAAACTGATATTGCCTTGCTTTAAACTGCTAATCGGTATTCGTTTTGCCGCATAGGGAGGCCCACCTTCAGCGGCGCGAATAGCAACAAACAATACATCGTTAGCGGTTATTAACGGTAGTAATTTAGCATTCACAGTGACAGATATATCTATACCTTCATTAGCTTGCGCCTGTTGCCTGACAATATCGGCCGTTAACTCATCCAAGCCAGTAAGCGCATGCCTATCATCGCTCGGATTTTTTTCCATACGCTGACGCATTTTAGCTATCCAGCCTTGTGCCTGTTCATAGTTACCTGCTTTCGCCTCGCCCCTTGCCATTAACATCTGTGCTGACTCATTATCAGGATCACTTTTCAGGATGTCCTCCAAGACTCGGCGAGTCTCGATATCAAGACTACCTCCATTCGCTAAAAAGCTTAATTGCGCATACTCTGCTGCAATATTTTTGTCATCAGGGGATAGTCTATAAGCTCTCGAAAGTGCTTCTAAAGCCGATTCTGGCTCTTCAAAAGATAAGAATATTTCCGACAATACCATCCAGCGGTAAGAATCATCAGCATTACGATGGACATTGGTTTGAATGGTCGAGAAAAGTCCTGCACCATCTTCAAAAGCCCACTCTGGTAGCACGTCAATCTTGCCGGAAAGCAGCTCCTCTGACACGTCACCCACTCTATCCTGCGCGCGCCATAAGTCAAACACATCACTACGATCGCTGAAAAGCACATAAGCACATATCGCCAATACTGGCACACAGACTATCAGTGCCAACTGACCTTTTAGACTAGGCAATTGCATAGGCGTTGCGATTTGTTCAGCATCTAATAACTGACGCTCAAGTTCTGTTTTTTGAGCGATATATTGAGCATCATCTATAGTACCTATTGCTTTATCAGCAGCAAGCTCACGCAACCTGGACTTGTACACATCGACATTTAGATCAATGAGCCGATTGTCTACAGGGTCAGGCGCATCTCTGCTTGAGCGCAACCACGGTACGATGACTATCAATGCGGCTAATAGCGCAACCAATAGGCTAAAAATAATGAATATGACAAGAGTAGAAAACACAGTCATAAGGAATCTCCTTTATCGCGTGTTTGCCCATTAGATTTGGGTTTCGTCGTTTTAAGATTAGAGGGCTTAGTCTCAGTCTCAGTCTCAGTCTCAGTCTCAGTTAGGTTAGCTTCGTCTATCGTTGCCTCTGTCGTTGTCTTACCTGATTCTTCCCGACTTGCTAACAGCCTATCTAACGCGGCTTGCTCTTTAACTGTTAGTGAACTACTTATATCTGTATTCGGCATAATAGGGCGTTTATTAGGAGCTTTACTACGAGTATGATTGCGCCAAAACCAGCCGCCCAGTATTAAGATTAATAATAGTGGTGGAAAGAACCAAAGTATCCATGTAGATGGACGTACTGGTGGACTATAACTAATAAAATCGCCATAGCGCTCTTGCATATACTGACGAATCTCAGCGTCCGAGCGACCATCTTTTACCATATCATAAGTTTTTTGCTTTAAATCCTGGGCGATAGGTGCATCAGAACCTGCCAGATTTTGATTTTGGCATTTCGGGCAACGAAACTCATCAATTAGGCCGCGGTACTGCGCTTCTTGCCGTTTTGAATCAAAATCGTAAACTTCGATAGCAGCATGACTCAGGTTTGTCGCTCCTATTAATAAAGTGAAAAGCACAAAAACTGGGATTAATACTAGTCTGTAAAATAATGAGGTGTTAGCGTTCATTGGCAGACCTCTTCAACTTGGGTAGATGCTATCTTTTCACCAGTAGCCTCTTGTTGTAGAAGTTTTAAACAAGGATTAATCCGGCTTTGCCAATTTTCTTCGTTTACTTCACCAACGATATGCTGACGAATAATGCCCTTGCTATCGACAACGAAAGTCTCAGGGGCACCAGTCAAACCTAAATCCAAGGCGAACTGACCAGAATAGTCTTGCACAGACATCAAATACGGATCGCCAAGCTCATTAAGATAATTAAGCGCATCACCAATCTCGTCTTTATAGTTCACACCGACTGTATGGACACCACGCTTCTTTAATTCTAAAAAGAAAGGATGCTCATACACACAAGTCGGACACCATGAACCCCAAATATTGATTAAATAAGGAGATGTTGGCATTTGTGAGTCTGTCACCATGAGACTGGTATCAGACAATAGTGGCAACTCAAAAGTTGGTACTGGACGCTCGAGTGCTGTATTGGTCACGATCTCCGTCGGCTTACCCAGTCTAAAAAAAAGCATAATAATGAAACCAATAAACACGATAAGCGGAATCACAAACCACAGTTTAAGTTGTTTACTTTCCATAACCTTAGCGCTCCTCTACTGATTGAGTAACTGAACTATTAACTGATTTGACCCCAGCCTTTATATACTCAGACTTTATATCTATAGGCCTGTCTTCATAGATACCATAGTCAAGATCATCTTCTAGAATTTTGGAACGCTTCCTAGGTTTGATGCGATAACGAGGATCTAACATCGATATCACTACACCAAGTACCATGATAATAGAACCCAGCCAAATCCAGCGAATAAGGGGTTTGACATAGATGCGGATTGCCCACTGATTACTGTCTTCAGCAATAGGTTCACCTAACGCGACATACAGATCTCGGCTTAGTCGATCATCAATTGCAGCTTCGGTCATCGGCATCATACTCACCACGTAAGTACGTTTTTGTGGCCGCAATGTCGTAACCGATTGACCATCTTTACTGACTAAGACTTCGGCTTCGGTCGCATCATAGTTACTGCCTTTGACCTCTGTAAAACCTTTAACCTCAAAATCATAACCTTGAACATGAACACTGTCGCCGACACCCATAGCCACATCAGTTTCAATACTCATACTAGAGGTAAATGCCACACCTATCGCGGCGATTAATACGCCTACGTGGGCGGTCTGCATGCCCCAATAACTACTTTTCAGACGTTTAATACCAGCCAGTCGAGTTTTAGCATTTTTAGTCTTATCTTTAATATCGACGAACATCCATGCCAATATCCATAGACTCAACGCGACAGTCACCGCGATATTAAACATTGCTACTGGATAAACGAAATAGCTGATAATTGCACCCAAAACAGCACTGCTAATACCGATAATCAGTGCCGGTCCAAGTAAAGGTCGACTGTCCTTCTTCCAACGAATATTGGAGCCCATGCCCATCGCGAGCATTACTAACCACGTTAGCGGTACAAATAAAGCATTAAAATAAGGCGCACCAACGGAGACTTGCCCTAAATTAAAGGCATCAGCAATGATAGGATACAAGGTACCAAGCAGGACGACTAAAGTCGCTATTAAGATAATGGCGTTATTGATGACTAAAAAAGACTCACGAGAGATCGCGCGATATTGACTTTCAACAGTCAACTGCCAGCCACGCAGGGCAAACATAATTAATCCACCGCCGATGACTATCGCTAAAATAACTAAAATAACGAGGCCTCGGGTTGGATCAGCTGCAAATGAATGCACAGAGGTAATGACGCCAGAACGCACAAGGAAGGTACCTAGCAAACTTAGCGCAAAGGTAAAGATGGCCAGCATAATGGTCCATGCCTTAAAGACGCCGCGCTTCTCAGTAACAGCCAATGAATGCAATAATGCCGTACCCGCCAGCCATGGCATCAAAGAAGCATTCTCCACTGGATCCCAAAACCACCAGCCACCCCAGCCAAGCTCATAATAAGCCCACCAAGAACCCAAAGCGATTCCTAGCGTTAAAAACCCCCAAGCCGCTTGAGTCCAAGGCCGTGACCAGCGTGCCCATACTGCATCCAGCCTCCCTGCCCACAATGCTGCCATACAAAAAGCAAAAGGCACGACCATGCCAACATAACCCATATATAGCATTGGCGGGTGAATGATTAAGCCAGGATCTTGTAGTACTGGATTTAGATCTACACCATCGACCATTAGATAAGGCAAGGTGCGATTAAACGGCGATGAGGTGAAAATAAGCATCGCTAACATCATCGTCTGCACGCCAGCCATAATAACCAACACCCGCGCACGCATAGATAATGGCAAACCGCGACTGAATAAGGAGACTAATGCTGCCCAAGTCGCCAGAATAGTCATCCATAACAATAACGAGCCTTCGTGACCACCCCAAGTCGCTGATACTCGGTAATACCAAGGTAGCAAGCTGTTAGAGTGTTGGGTCACATATTCCAGACTAAAGTCATTGTAATAAAATCCTGCCATCAATCCCACGAATGACAGCATCATCATAGAAAACTGTGCCCAAGCTAGACTCGGCGCTAACCGTTGCATAGCAGCATTGTGTTTTAAAATACCCCATGTAGGTAATATCACTTGCAATATGGCGAGCACAAAGGCTACCAGCAAAGCAAAATATCCCAGCTCTGTGATTAGCATATATCTGACCTTATTTGATCGGCTTCGGTCATCATTAAGAGTGACCTAAAATTTAAAGTAGACTGATTGAAGTAGAGCTTAAAACCATTCTAACATTAATGATTTATTTTTGATATTTACGTCTCAAATCTTAGCCAAATTTATGCCGGTTTATCGAGACTAATAATGACTTCAAGCCAGCATTTATGCGGAATGTTTGCATGTAAGCATCTTCTTATGAAGCAGTAGGTTAAGACCTCAGAGTGCGTTAAGTACGGAAGCCTACTCAATAAATCATCATTTGCTCTATTACTTTATTTATTTTAGGTAATCAGCGCTTACTTATATTCAACCAACCATAAGACATGGCTCATTGACAGGTAGTTACGAGTTTTTAACATAACTGTGCTGTAACTAATAAGGTAGCTACCCTTAATTGTTAGTATAGTTATATGATATTAATTAAACTTTATTGATTAGCATTTTATCTAACGGCATAACTTTAAAAATTATTAACAACTAATTAGGCTAGAGAGCTGAGAGCATTATGAATATGATAAATAAAAATCTAAAAACTGCTACCATAATCCAACTATCCCCTGACAATAAGCAATCAAACACCACCCGTAAAAAATGGCTATTTGTCATACTAGCAACATCGGCATTAACATTAAGTGCTTGTGATAAAAAAGACGAATCAACGATGGAAGGTTCAGCTCTGGAGATTGACTCGCAAACATCAGAGCAAGAAGCAGCAGCAGAGATAGCTATGGCCAGTGAGCCCATGCATAGTAACCGAGAGGAAAGTGCTATTCTGCCAAGTAACGATATGCCTGAGAATACTGGGGCAGTTTCCGAGGATGGTGCGATAGTCAGCGAAGATATGTCAAATGACAAGGTGGGTATTAACCGTAGTAATGATTCTGAAGTGTTAGACAGTGGCGAAACAGAAGAACGCGTCTCGGCTTATTAAGATTTAAATTCTCGGGATATATCAGAGACCAGTTTATTTGAATCAGAGAACTAGATAATAAAATCTAAGCCCCACTACCAGCAAGTGTCCATTAAACAAGTGTTTTTAGTAAACTTGCATAATCTACTGAAAGTCTAGAGTAAGCACCTAAAGAATAGTAAGTTTGGTGTCGTCCATTTGATTTGCTTATCTTAGCCAGTGAGTTAGCTATCAAAGAGAGGTATTTGGCGTGTTTAAGGTATTGCTAGCTACTTTCTATTGCTAGCTACTTTCTATTGCTAGCTACTTTCTATTGCTAGCTACTTTCTATTGCTAGTTACTTTCTAATGTTTCATTCCCTGAGGCTAAAACGGTAATTCCTTCATCTCTAATTAATATTTTTGCTAAAAACAAACCCAATTCAAACAAGAGCCACATAGGAATCGCTAGTAACAGCATTGATACGCCATCAGGCGGTGTCACTACCGCGGCGACCCCAAAACAGCCGACAATGATATAACGACGCTTATCTTCTAAACTTTTAGTAGAAACGATTCCGACCATTACCAATAATAAGGTGGCCACTGGAATCTCAAAAGTCAGTCCAAACACCATAAATAGCTTGAGGGCAAAGCTCAGGTAACTGTCAATATCGGTCATTGGTATAACGTTCTGCGGAGCGAACATAATAAAAAATTTCAATACACCTTTGAGTACGATAAAGTAGGCGAAAGCAACGCCAGCATAAAATAGAAATATCGAAGACAGTAGTAAGGGAGTAGCGATTTTTTTCTCTTTTTCATATAAGCCGGAAGCCACAAATGACCAAATTTGATACAGGATATAAGGCATCGCTAAAAATGCGGCGACAAAGCCCGTTAAGCGAATGGGTGCCATAAAGTTTGACGTTATGTCGGTGGCAATCATAGTCGAATTGATAGGCAACTGCGCTACCAATGGATCTGATAAAAGATTATAAAGCTCGCGTGAAAACCCTACCAATGCTAAAAATATAATTAAAACGGCAACGCATATTTTTATTAAGTGCGTGCGCAGCTCGATTAAATGTTCAGTGATAGGCATATCACTAAGAACACCTAATGTATCTTCTGACTCATTATTCTGTGTTGTATCTGTTGTCGCCTCAAGTTCCGTAGCAGCTATTTTTTCTTGTCGACTTTTTTGCCGTTTAAATAGGCTCACTGATCCGCCTCCTGTTTAATTAGCGAGGAGGAAGTATCTAGTTGATGGTCTTTATCATAAGAGGTGATTGGCTGATGTGAAGCGTCTAAGCTTTGGTTCTGTGAATGCTCAAATTTTTGCATACTACCGCGCATTTCTGCTATTTCACGCTTCATATCCGACTCAGTCTGACGGATTTTCGCAAGTTCATTTTGCATTTGTTGACGCGTTTCAGCTAGATCAAGCTCAGCCTCTATTTCAGACTGTAGTGTTGATATTATACGACGCATTTTGGCATACCATTGCCCAGCTGTACGGGCGGCCTGTGGCAGCTTCTCTGGGCCCAATACGATTAAAGCAATGACGCCAAACAAGAGTAGTTCGGAAAAACCAATATCAAACATAACAGTCACACATATTAATAGACTACTTAGTGCCGCTATTTATAAGCGGCGCGCTTCATACTTTGTGCTTATCATAAGTGGTGACGGGGCTGATTTCCATATCATCAACCTGACTGCCTGCTTGTGTATCATTTTCATGGCTAAGCACACGTTTCTTGTGAGCATGCTCAGTTTCTTCATCTTTCACTGCTTCTTTAAAACCCTTTACTGCACCACCTAGGTCTTTGCCAGCATTTTTAAGCTTAGCGGTACCAAATACGATTACCACTACCACCAATAAAATTAGCCAATGTGTAATGGAAAAACTACCCATAACGGTATCCTTATATTTTGAGATCTTGTTTAGACCAGTATTTGTAAGTGTGCTTTAGAAACCCCTTCCTCATACTAACATCACAGCTTCAAGCAGCGCAATCACAGTGGCTCTTTCTCTAAACCAAGCATCTGTTTCTCTGGTATATAAAGCAGCTACGATAAGTTTACGACCTGGAGGTCAAAATACTACTTGATTAAATATTAAAGGGTTTCTGTCAGGTTATTATCAGTTTCAATTGCTCTGACTGTTAACCACTATCCAAAATTACTTTGCTATTTTTAATTGTAGAATAGCTATAAGCTAATAGAATCAATACATATAAGATAACGTTATATTATATGATTTGGTCGACCTACTTTGACATGACAGAGGTTGTTGTTACACAAGCTAAAGTAACTGCGCCAAAGATTAGACCACAAAAAAAGCACCGAGCCTTCATGGCTTGGTGCTTTTTGTTTTCAGCTCAGAGCTTTTTTATTTTTAGCTCAAAGCTAGCGTTTACAGCAGTTCTTTACGCAGCTGCGCCGGTGTCTTAGGCGATAATAAACCAGGTGCGACGTCAAGCACGGTTTTCGCACCGGTATCCCCTGCCATGTTCATCTTATAGGTAGCGCGGGCGTAGGCCACGAGCACGCTAGAGGTGAACTCAGGGTTACTGCCGAGCTTTAATGAAAACTCCAACACTTGGTTGTTGCTGTCTTGCTCAGTGCCGCTGACACCGCTGCGAATGACGAAGCCACCGTGGGGCATCTTGCGGTGCTCACGCTCAAAAGTTTGTTGGTCGATAAAGTGTACTGCGGTGTCGTAGTCGGCAAAGTAATCCGGCATGGTTACTATGGTGTTACGTACTATATCGGCATCGGCGCCATCTGCTAGCACAATATAGCATTCGCGGGTGTGCTTCTCGCGTGTGCTAAGTGTAGGCTGCTCACCGTTACGTACCCGTGCCATGGCAGGTTCTGAGGGAATGGTATATTGCACGCCTGACTTAACACCATCCACGCGGCGTACTGCATCTGAGTGTCCTTGGCTTAAGCCTTTGCCCCAAAAGGTATAGGTTTCTCCGACCGGTAAAATGGCTTCACCGTATAAGCGGTTGATAGAAAACAGACCGGGATCCCAACCTACGGACAACATGGCGACTTTACCCGCTTCCTTAGCAGGTACATCAAGCGCTGCAAAGTACTCAGGAATTTTAGCGTGAGTATCGAAGCTGTCGACGATATTAAATAAGCTGGCGAACGCTGGACCTTGCTCAGGCAAATCAGACTTGGAGCCGCCACATAAGATCAACACGTCTATGTCATCTTTGTATTGTGCAATATCGTCCATGGCGTACACAGGAACGCTTGGGTCGATAAGAATAACGGAGGCGGGATCTCGGCGGCTGAATACACAGACTAATTGCATGTCTGGACTTTGCTTGATAGCGGCTTGGGTGCCGCGGCCGAGGTTGCCGTAACCGGCGATGGCGACTCTAATTACTGGGGTCATTATGATTAACCTTACGTTGGTGTAGCGGACAGTCAGTTACTGCTGGTGTGATATGTATCAAGTAATACATATTATGTAATTAACACATATTGTGTAATAAGGGTCTGCAAAAATAGCACGTATTTTAGATCATTACTATTACGAGTGATAGCTGACTTTACATATTTGAATCTATCTGTACGGCCCATCTGTACAAAGCTACTAGTTTACGCACCCTACAAATCACTTGTTAGTATTATTATTGGTATAACATAAAATCGGAATAGAGAAAGTCAGTAAACACTCGGACTATAGCTGGCAGTTTAGTTCCTACAGCAGAAGTTCCACAAAGAAAACAGTATATTATGATTGTCGCTTAGGATAGTTCAGATAAGGCATACCAATATTAGCTATGATAACTTCTGTCCCAAACTCTCCATTTATCAGTTTTCAGCTCATTACCCTTATTGACCGCTAAATAATATTAATTTCATAGCTGAACTTATCTGCTAGCCCGAATGATTCTCTATACTCAATAGGATCACCTTACCCCACTCTCAACTTGAAATAAGCAAATCAAACTGAAGTGGCGGGTTACCAAGTTTTTTGTTGAGTACAAAGCATAGATTATGTGACAGAATTTTACGAATCAATCGATGAGACAAATGCCATAAATCTCTTGCTCGTACCCTTTGTATATTAAATCGTTCTGATAGCTGACCAATGACTGTTTCAACGATACGGCGGGTTTTCATCAGCCGCCTTACCACCGGTTTGGGTCTATCCTCTTTCATGTTGGCTCTGAGTGGCGTTTGTAAATCCACTCCTTGAGCGTCGTAGTACGATGTCAGACTAGGGCTGATATACCCTTTATCAGCGCCGAGCAAACCATGGATATTGTCAGTAATATCAGGCGCAACCGCTCTTTCATCAACATTGGCAGGGGCAACGGTAAAGCCTTTAACCATGCCCGATAAGTTAACCAGCAAATGTCCCTCAAAGCCATAGTACCTCTCTTGCTTAGCTGCACAGTAGCTAAAAGCCGCTACGTCTTGATAGTTTTTATGCCGATAAGCGCGTCCATAATGACAGACGGGTATCGGAAAACCATCCATAAAATGGATGTTGTCACGGCCCTCAAGTTGACTGACTGTATCTTGTATCCGCTGTTTGACCTGCCACAGATTCGCGCAATGCTTTGCGAAGTTAGGATATGAGCCGATGGCTGGAAACCAAGATTGCCAATGCTGGGTAAAGTATTGCCAAATCTGTTTGTCTTGATCAAGGTTTAAAAATTCACCGACCAGTTCCATGCAAATAATCTCAGGATCACTCAGCTTTGGCGCGTAACCTGCACCTCGCAAGGGTTTGGTGACGACTATTTTGTAATATTGCTCTACCATTAAATAGATATTGATGATAAATTCGTCTATGGGCATCTCATGACTCCGTTGTATTCTTGGTCGAAAACAATAGATTAGTGAGATGCTCTTCTTTTTTCAATCCCTTTCGATGTTGAGAGTGGGGTATCACCTTCTAAATTCCTAGCAATGCGACATACCTTCACCAAGTTTTCTTGTTTAGTATTATCCAAATAAGGATCGCTGTGATCGGTTATAAAAAATAGTGTTTCTACGGCAGAAGATACAAACTGACCGCACTTCTTATAGTAAAACGGATAGAGAAAATTCTCAAAGTCTTCGGGAGCTAAAGTCACAAAGGCTTGGTAACGGCTTTTAGGTAGCCAAATTCTTTCACTCAGCAAAACTTTGTCATCGACAATACGAATACGCTCTATATAAATTAAGGCTTTATTTTTACCTAGATTTAGTTTTTGATTAATATCATCGATAGCTTCTATTACCATGATTTTTTTGACTATGCCTGTTGGCGTTACATAACTAGATTCTTTATCACGGAACTTAAAAAACCTTAATAATGAACTTTCAAAATCTGGGCGCTTTAAAAAAGTACCTTTGCCTTGCTGCTTAATTAACACACCCTCTTCTACTAACTTTTCAACCGCTTTACGAACAGTTCCTACAGATACCTGATATTTATCAGCGAACTCCTGTTCCGTAGGTAAAGGCGTATTTTCATCCCATTTACTCTCTGTCAGTAATGTCTGTATATGCCAACGCACCTGCTCATATCGTGGCATTTTAAAGTTCTTGAAATTTTCTATCATTTTTTCACCAGAATGGAAAAGTTTTTATTAACCGATTTCTTTTTAAGCGTGTTCTTGCCTCAAAAAACAAGGTATCTCTAATCATTTTAATGTTGAATCTTAGCTAGATTTTTATGGTCAATCTTCTCTAATTAATGTACCCTTTTTTTTGCTATCACTCTACTCAACTAGAGTCGCTTTTAAGACTTATACGATTTTCTAGTCTTGAAAGCTATTTGTCGACATTAGCGTAATGCTCTTTACTCTGTAAAAACTGCTATGGTTTTTTATAGAATTCATACAGTTAAGGCAAAGGAGCAGTCGTGACGCTTTATATTCTAGCCGCTATAGTGATATGTATCATTTTGGGCTATACCACCAAAATCAATATTGGTCTATTTGCTATCGCATTCTCATACCTGATCGGTTCTTTTGGTATGGGACTAAAGGCTTATGAGATTATTGAGCTATGGCCGCTCAAAATTTTCTTTGTTATTTTTGCCGTTACGCTCTTTTATAACTTTCCTCTCGCTAACGGCGCTTTAGAAAAGTTATCTAGTCATCTAATCTATAAATGTCGTCACTTTCCAGCATTCTTGCCTTTGGTTATTTTCTTTGTCGCCACGATTGTCGCAGGTTTGGGCGCCGGTTATTATACGGTCTTAGCCACTATGGCACCGATGATCCTGCTGTTGTCTAAACGCACTAATTTAAATATCGTTTGCGAACGGCGCGTTTTTTAATTTTAGAAGTGTATAGTTTTGTCTTTTCATTGTCGTATTCTCTAAGAATGTTAAGTCTCCGACAATACTGGGGCCGTTCAGTTTTTTTATATTAAACTTCAGTAGTTAGACCTATAAATACATTTTAAATAATTGCTTAGTTTTCGTGCGTTAAACATTATTTATTAATATGATTCAAAAATAACTGTAAAAAAACGCCTCCGTATTGGAAGCGTTTTTTTAGATCCCAATATAATTAGATAATATTGGCAATCTCAGTATCAATATAAATCTGAGAAGAAGAATTACTATCTACTTGCCATACATTATATTCCTGTCCTTCATTATCTTTAACAGTCTGTTGTGTATTAACCCATCCATTCCCTTGCAGATCAACCGTATCATCACTGTTACCTTTAACATAAATCGGGTTTGACGCTCCAGAGTTGATAATATCCCCATCACTGATATTCAAGGTATTGGCTCCTGTTCCGCTAATATCGATTATCTCATTTTCAAAGATATCCGATAAGCTTATAGACTGACCTGCTCCGCTCAAATTGAAAGTATTAAGCTCTTCACTCAGATTAATTAATGGTGAGTCATAGGTATCATCACTGATATTAATAACATCCTCACCAATCGCTCCAATACTGAAGTTTGCTATACCAGCGCTTTCTACTTGCCAATTGATACTGCCTAATAACTCATCAAGATCAGTAGCCGTTATTTGCAACATCGCTTCATATTCAGCATTACCATTACGATCCACCATGAGCACGCCACTTTCATAAGCAAGGTAGTTACCGATATTTCCAGCCGTTTGATTGCCATCAAGCAAACCAGCAATATCGATTTTATCGCCTTGTGTAGCGTTAAAGTCGGTCCAGTTATCAATGCCATTGTTACCGTTACCGCCCTTAGTATCACCTAGGTTGGTAAAGATTACTGTATCAGCGCCTGCGCCCATAGTGAAACTATCATCTGCAGCAGAGCTGGTGACACTGTCATCATAAACAGAGGCAGTGATTGTTTTACCAACGTTAATCTCTAAATTAGCGGTTTCTTTTACGCCAGTCACAGAAATAGTTTCATAGGTAAAGTTTTCAATCCCATACGCTTCACCATTTGGTAGATAGCTATAACTACCATCTTTATTAACAGTTAAGGTTCCGTACAAACCTTCGATATCAATTGATTTGGCACCTTGATTTGGATCACTGACAAATACAGACTTACTACCAACTTTGAGCTCAGAGACGTTATCTATGCCTGTATCATTATCAAGTAGCAATCCGGTTACTGGGTTAAACGTCGATCCCTTGAACTCGTCTGTATGTACTAAATCGACGACGAATTGATAGCCTTTAATATTCCCACCTGCAAAACCGCCGCTAGTGACAATATTAATCTTATATGCACCAGCGGGCAGATCATAAATAGTGTCATTCAGAGACTGGCCTTTATCGCCAGATACTTGCTTTGTAAAAACCTCGCCAGTCGTGGTATTGGTTAGCGTGTAGGTTACGTTCTTAGCACTACTTTGAACATTAATCGTCGCTGATGCCACTTTATTGGAACCAATTTCAAACGTTTCTTCCATCGTGTTACCGTGGTTGCCTACCGCTTTATAGTCACGATTGTACTGAATGTCAGAAGTGACGTTTTGCTCATTTACCGTTGCCTCATTAAAATCATTAGTAGCAGTATGAGTGCTAATCTTAATATTTAAGGTTTCAACAGCAGCTTTACCATTTGCGTCTTTAGTCACCAATCTAAATGAGTCAACTTCACCATAGGGTGGCTTCCAAGTAGGGTTATTAGAATTATTATCAACACTATAGGTGTACTCCCCATTTGCATCAATTGTGAGTTGTCCGTACTTACCTTGATAAGTCACTGGTGCGCCTGAAGTGACAGACTCTTCGCCAACTTTGAGTATCACGGTACCAGCATCAGGGGTGGCATCACCTTCAATCTGTCCCGTAAACTTAGAAGGTATGTTGTAATCATAGATTGTATCGCGATCTACATATAAGCCATTACCACTAAGAAGTCCTAGTCCACCAGCTGTTAGTAAAACGGCCTTATAATCTCCTTCACCAAACTGTAAAGTCAAAGGATCCGATTTTCCACCAAGGAATGGAACATTGAACCAGTTTTTTTCAAAATGTACTTGGACATACTGTCCTGTATTTTCATCTAGCTTGTAAACGGCCATACTATAAGTTTTTGCAATATCTACTCCGCCACCACTACCATGTAAGGTAAGCTCACGCATTTGATTATCACCAACCGTGAATTCAAGTGGCGGCTTGCCTCCTAGTAGCTCAAGATCCAGCACTGATGACGATCCAAAACTTAAGTCAAGAACCCCAAAACCCACCGCATCTTTAATGGCGGAATCCTTCGTATCTAAGATTACTGTTGGCTCAATATCAACAACGAGGTTCTCATCTACTTTAATCTGCTGATCAACAGGAAGGATGTTTAATTGAATATTAAGGTCTGCAGAAGCGGTATTACCGTCAGGTGATGTAATAGTATAAGTGAAGCTCTCCTCACTGCCATAAGGTCCGCGGAAATCTTCATTAATTTTATACTCATAAGTACCATCAGAAGATATGGTTAATGTACCGTATTGCCCCTGAATGACATTGCTTCCTGTTTCAATCTCTTGTACACCATTAAAAGAGGTGATTGAAGTAACTGTTGTACCGCCCGGCAGTTCATCGTAACTAAAGTTTGAGTCATCACCTGCTAAGATATCTCCTGTCACTGAACCACTGACCGCTGTTGCTTCGGAATAGTCTAAAACGACATCTTTTTTAAACTCTAATGTATAACCGGTCAGCGCCGAGATGCCTTCACCACCGGACATGACAAATAACCATTGCCCTTCATCTAAACTAAACTTAGTATCTTTGGACACACCACCTAGTAAATAGGACACCACCCAGTTCTCTTTTACTTCCTGTATTTCCCACTCATTAGTAGATTCGTTTAATTTATACAGACTTAGATCCATTGTACCAACAACTTGTATACCGCCAGCATTACCTTTAACGGTCACTTCACGGACTTGATCTTCGCCTACCTCTAGTACCACTGAGTTGTTGACAACGTTAGCAACAACGCCTGCACCTAGTACAGGGCCTAAACTTGCACCAACAACGGTAAAGCCAGTCTTATCCAAGTCTGATGGTTTCTCATTTTCTGTTCGTGATGGTGTAGCATCTAGTTGGAAATCAACAAAGTTATCTGCAGCAGCGATAATTTCATCTGTGTTGACGGTATAATCTTTTGTGGCATTTACAGTACCGGTGTTACCCGCTTTATCCGTTGCGACAATACTAATTTCAATAATCGCATCAGCATCTGCCACAAGCTCAGTACCTGGAACGTCAATACTAAAATTACCATTGACATCCACTGTACCGGTATAGTCAATACCATTGACGGTAACCGTCACGACATCGTCTAGCGTGAATTCACCCGACACGGTGCCCGTAACAGCCACGTCTGCCTCTGATTCTGCTTTGTTAATTACGTTGTCAGCAGTTAAGTCATTGATAGTAATCTGGGTGCTGATATCGTCAGGAGCAATCCTGTCCACCGTATAATCTTTAGTGCTGCTCACACTACCGATGTTTCCAGCTTGATCAGTGGCAGACACGCTCACTTCAATGATCTTATCAGTATCTGCCACTAGAGCAGTACCTGGAACGTCAATACTGAATTTACCATTGATATCAACGGTACCGGTATAACCAGTGCCATCAACCATCACTGTCACGACATCACCGACTGTGAATTCACCCGACACTGTGCCGGTCACTGCCACGTCTGCTTCAGATTCTGCTTTGTTGATGGTGTTGTCATCAGTTAAGTTGTCAACAACAACGGTGGTGGTTGCTGCTGTAGGCGCGTCTGTGTCCACTGTATAGTCTTTAGTGCTGCTCACAGTGCCGATGTTTCCAGCTGCATCGGTCGCAGCAACGCTCACTTCAATGAACTTGTCAGCATCTGCTACGAGCCCAGTACCTGGAACGTCAATACTAAAATTACCAGAAAAATCTACTTTGCCTGTATAATTAATACCGTTAACTTTTATCGTTACAGTGTTTCCTTCACTGTAATCACCAGAAACTTTACCGGTAATAGCAATATTACCTTCAGCCTCTATAGCATTAATAACGTTATCGGCCGTTATGTTATCAACGATAATCTCAGTAGTATTATCATCAGGAGCAACGGTATCAATAGTAATAGTAACGCTCGTACCAGTGAGATTGCTTGCAGTGGTTGCTGTCAGCTTTTCTGAACCTTCACCCATAGCAGTAATGTCGTCTTGATTGACAGGAATGCTCCATTTATTATCGGCACCAACAATAGCAGTACCAATAATCTCACTAGCTTCATTTTTTAAGACAATGGTATCGTCTGCCGTACCAGTACCTGTCACATTAAAACCAGTATCCGCTTCTTCAGCATTGACAATATTATCACCAGCAATTGGAGAGGTAATCGTTAATTCCGTAGCCGGAACAATGGTAATATCGGCGGTCTCAGAATTCACGTTACCGGCTGGATCTTTAGCAGTGATCGTCAAAGTTTCTAGCCCGTTACCCATCGTAGTAACATCTTCTGGAGCGACCGCAATAGTCCATTTACCATTAGCGCCTACAAAGGCAGGACCAATCTCAACCTTAGTATCTGTTCCGTAAGTTAAGGTAATCTTGTCACCAGCTGTACCAGTACCCGTCACGTTAAAGCCTTTTTCAGCTTCTTCAGCATTGACAATGTCATCGCCTGCGATTGGTTTATCGACTGTTAGTAGAGCGATGGTATCTACCGTTACTGTTACTGCAGGCGCAGCTTCACTCACGTTACCAGCAGCATCTTTAAGGTTGTAGCTTAAGCTATGATCACCATCGGTAAGGGCTGTTTCTGGTGTTAAAGTCACGGTGTTATCTGGGTTGGTGACTGAAGTCGATGGCACAACTTTGCCATCAATTACCAACTGCGGAGTGCCATTAGCCACTTTGATCAGCAGGAACGATCACACTTGGGGTGTTGTCGTTAGTGACGCCACCAGAAGCAATCATTTCAGCAGGGTCTAGAACATCGCCGCTGCCATCGTTAGCAACGTTGTCTGTAATAACAGGGGCGTCGATTGGGTCAGTTGGGGCGGTGATGTCAACCACACCAACACTTTCTGTCAATTCCTCTGATTTGTTACCAGCAACGTCTTTAATGCTCGCAGTTATGTCCAGCGATTCGCCTTCTGCTGGTGCAGGGACTTTAACAGTGACTTCTTTTGCATTGATATCTGCTGGCGTTAAGACTTTCTCAACACCGTTAGCCACGACGGTGTCACCTGCAACGGCATTGGCTGGAAGGCCTATGACAACGTCTACATTGCCGTCAGCATCAATCTCAGCAGCATTCAGGAATTCATCACCATTACCAACCACGATACTGGTTGGCTTACCTGGAGCAATGGTGTCAACAGTGATATCAACAGGTATACTTGGAGCACTGCTGTTACTTGCTTTGTCTGTTACGGTGGCAAAAACACTATAGTCACCATCTTCAATAATACCACCTGGACTATTTGGAATGGTGACGGCGGCAACGCCAGCTATTGCTTCAGGACCAGTTACAATATGGGTAATCTCTACTGGATCGCCATCACCGGTTGGGACAACCGTTATGGTAATAGTGTCACCTTCTAATGTACCGGTTGGTAAGGTGACTTGGGTTTTAATACCATTTGCAAGCTCTTCCGCATTGACACCGTTTTCCGCTTCTGGAATGGCAATGACTGGAGCAACTTGATCTGCTCCTTCTTGACCACCAGGCGCTGTGGTGTCTTCTGCCACAATATCAGTAGGTTCAGACTTATTCCCCGCCGCATCAGTTGCCGTCACAGTGATGGTCTCACCATCAACTAATGGTGTCTCACTGGTGTCAATCTTATAGTTACCATCGTCATCAGCAGTCACGGTGTAATCAGGAACGCCGTCACCATTGATATCAACATTAACAGTAGCGCCAGGCTCAGTACTGCCTGTGATAAGCGTGCCTTCAGGGTTGATCTCAGCGGTTGGTGCATCAGGAGCGGTAGTATCTTCTGCCACAATATCAGTAGGCTCAGACTCATTCCCCGCCTTATCCGTTGCCGTCACAGTGATGGTCTCACCATCAACTAATGGCGTGTCACTGGTATCGACTTCATAGTTGCCATCATCATCGGCAGTCACGGTGTAGTCAGGAATGCCGTCACCATTGATATCAACATTAACAGTAGCGCCAGGCTCAGTACTGCCTGTGATAAGCGTGCCTTCAGGGTTGATCTCAGCGGTTGGTGCATCAGGAGCGGTAGTATCTTCTGCCACAATATCAGTAGGCTCAGACTCATTCCCCGCCTTATCCGTTGCCGTCACAGTGATGGTCTCACCATCAACTAATGGCGTGTCACTGGTATCGACTTCATAGTTGCCATCATCACCGGCAGCCACGGTGTAATCAGGAACGCCGTCACCATTGATATCAACATCAACAGTAGCACCAGGCTCAGTACTGCCTGTGATAAGCGTGCCTTCAGGGTTAATCTCAGCGACTGGGGCATCAGGGGCGGTGGTATCGACTGGTGGTTTACTACCATTATTATTACTACTACCGCTGCTACCTAGAGCCGCACCTAATAGTCCTACGCCCGCAAGACCCACTAACCATGGCAATGCATTAAAACCTTCTGTTTCCGTCGCGCCTATCCACCAAGGAGCAATCTGTGGATTTCCACCCAGCGCTTGGCCTTGTATATCGCCTGTTTCTAACTCGGTGACATAGTCTGCCACTTCACCTGAATCAGGAATGTAATAGTAATAGCTACCATCTTCTGCCATGCCTAGAAGTGCGCTGTCGATATCATCGTAAAACCCTTCAATAATAAGATCGGGATTTTCACTATCGCCTTCAAACGAGACATGAAGGTCTTTATCTATTCGTTTGGTAATAATGTGGTTTGGAGCGTGACCCGTCGATTCATCAAGTAGCTCATAGTTAATTTTATCAACGGCTTTGATTATTGTAGGTTTGCCATCTTGGGTAACAACTTTGTGCTCAGTAATAGTTTTTATTTGGTCATTTACTTTAACGGTGATAGTGCTCATGACATCATCCTTGAGTGATTAGTTCTAAATGAGATAGGTATCAATATAGAGTTATGAGTTAGTTTAATTATTCCCTTTACTTACAATAGCAACAACTCGGCGGTTGTTTCGGCGACCCTCTTCAGTATTATTGGTATCGATTGGCATCGTCTCGCCGTGCCCTATGCTGCTCAGACGTACAGTCTCTAGACCATATTGATCTACTAGAATGTTTTTAACGATGTTTGCACGAGACTGAGAAAGTTTTAGGTTATAACTTTCAGGTCCTTTATTGTCCGTGTGACCTGCTAGAGTAACTGCCATTTGCGGATAAGATTGAATAAAATTAGCCATACCATCTAACACTGCAGAGTGATTACTTTTAATACCTGCACTATCAAAATCAAACAGCACATTGAATTGAGGAGGGTTTTTAATTTCTATGGGTTTATCGACAGTAGAGGCCGCGATAGGTTGTTGTAGGAGAGCTACAGATGGAGTTGCGGCGGTACAGTCCGATACGACTCGACTAATTTGATGCGTTTGCTGGGAACTTCCGTTTAATAGCACTAACGCTTCATCAGCAGGTATCTGCTTAATAACAGGTCGACCTGTTTCTGATAGATCGACTTGTAAATAAGTCGTCGTTTGAGGAATAAATTGATAGTTTTTAGAGTGAGAAATGACTTTACCACTTTCACTATTTAGGATTTCTGCATTGATGGTCTGTGAGGCATTGCAAATAATCAGCTCAGAATAATGGCCACTTTTTAAACTAACCTGAAAAAGGTTATCAGATCCAACGCCTATATTGATATTACTGGACTGCTCACTATCATGAGAATCACGAAAAAAGACGATTCTGCTTTCATTAGTTTCTAAATTTGCATTAGTAGGCTTATAAAACACTTCGCCACTCTTTTTCCAAGTGACGGACTTAATTTGGTGACTAAAGTCAGAGGTGGATAACATAGGATCAGTTTTGATAGTTTGGCAACCTACTAAACCAATCGTTGCAAAAATTGCAGTCGATAATAATATAGTTCTGCTGTCCATAGCGTCTTGTTCCGGTAAATGAAAAATCTAGTTTATAAACATTCTTTCTATTACTGTATACACCCAATATCTTTATGGAATTAAACTAGATTTCCATAATGAAAGTATGGCTTTATAAAACGTAGTAATTAGTTTTTTATTACTGATGCGTTAATTTTATTATAGCTTTCTGTATTTATAATGCAATCATGTAAGTTTGCTCAAACCTATATCATCAATCCTAGTATGGAATAAAATATATTATGATTTTATTAAAATTAATTAGATAAAATCATAGCTGATAAGCCCATTAAAAAAATGTATTCCATAAGGTTGTTATTAGCTATATTAAAATTATGGTTTACTATTAAATTCGAGAAAATTGATTAATAAAACTATCAAGATAAAGCCAGATCATTAGAAAACCTTACTATTCTTATAGCGTAGATATATATCAACGAGGCATTCTAATACTAGAAAAAGTATTTTTTTATAATGATTAAATTTCGTAAAAAATAGTGAGCTACCTTAGTGTTTACAATACTTCTACATTTAGGCATCTTCTTTACCTTCTACGTAAATTCGTATGAAAACAATATAGCTCGCAGTAAAAAAACTGCTGCTAATCCTATTATTACTACCAGTGTAGGCAATGATTGGCCGCCAATTAAGACTCAAGCTTGTATGAATGCCTTTGATACCACGAAAGCTCTATAAAAAGTCGATAATAGTCAAGTAATATATTTACATTTGAGTAAGAAACCTATAATTCACACTCATGCAAATAAACCTATTAGAACCATAGAAAATAGCGACGCTAACCTTTTTTATTCCATGAAGTCAGACGCTATAAGCAATAAAAAAGTTACAATAAAACAACAATAAATTAGAGAAACAACCAATTATTAAAGTAGTACCTATTTTATCTAATGATGAAAATTTAGAAAACATTAAATGTGATGTAGTTTTTCTTAATATAGATACACTTATACCCAATTCAAAATCTCAAATAGATAAATGATATGATTTGATAAAAACTGAAATAGAAGAAAATAACAATCAACTTAGTAACGCTATTAACGAAGTGAAAAAACGTAACCAACAAAAAATAGATGAAATACAGAAAGAGCAGGTTAACACTAACAAGTATATTTATAATAATGAATATACTAAACTTTCTACTAAAGGTATTGAATAAATCCCTATAAAAACGAAGGCTTCTTAAGTTATAAAGTAAACACTTAAAAAATCAGTTATATGGCTGTTAAAGTATTGTTCACTAACAGTTTTTATAATCTTATTTTAAAAAATTTATTCATAAACGAACCTAAGTCGACTTTATTTACTAATAACAATGTTCAATAAAATTCATTCTTTTACTTATCAACCTAATTATACAAATCGTTAAATAACGTTAGCTATTTTTTTCCTTAGGTTAAAAAAATAAAGTCACCAATTGACAGATAATTAAACTCTGTTAGAATCTGTAACACGACTGTATTGTTTTACAGTCTAATTATTGTAATTAAAGAATAACTAACAAATAGGAAGGGAATCACATGGCGAGTATCGATGCTTCTTTACAGGAATTAATGACACTTGACGGAGCTATGGGAGGTTGTGTAGTCGACTATATGTCAGGCATGGTTTTGGGTTCTATTGGCTCAGGAGTAGACTTAGAACTAGCAGCTGCTGGTAATTCACAAGTCGTAAAAGCAAAAATGGAGACAATGAAGTCTCTTGGCATCAACGGTGGTATCAATGATATTTTGATCACCCTTGATACACAGCTTCATATTATTCGACCAACACCTAAGCATCAGGATCTATTTATTTATCTTGTACTTGATAAGGCTAAAGCAAACTTAGCTTTAGCACGCCGCAAAGTGCAATCAATAGAAGATAGTATCGAAATATAGATTTGTTAAAATATTTCTGTTAATAAGCTGTAAGAGCAGTTTTATTAACAGGGATATTTTATTGTGCCTATTAGGGTACATAACAGTGAACTGGGCTGTGCTCAGTTATTACTTAATGACTTTTTTAGAATTTTAGCAAGGATGCGAGGGGCGAAATGAAATGTATTGCATACGTCAGTGAAGTGCCTCTTACTAATGGTGGTGTTCGTCTACCTGTTGGATTGTCAGGCATAGTTAGAGCTTCTAACAGAAATAAAGCATCCGATATAACCGGCTTTTTATGCTACCGCCATGGATACTATATTCAGGTTATTGAAGGGCCTGATAGAGAAGTAAGTCAGCTGGCATCGAAGATAGAAGTTGACTCTAGACATGAAAATTTTCGGGTTTTCATTAATAAACGTATTTCTGAGCGATGTTTTCCAGATTGGAGAGTAAATGTCTTCGATTTTATAGATCAAAGTCCTTTATTTAAGCAATTCATTACGGGTTATAGAGCAGAAATAGCCAATCTTACTGAAGCGCAGAAACTACCTATCCAATACTTCCACGATTTAAGCTCTATACCTGATTCAGACCATTCAAATATCAATTCTAGCCAAAGTTATGAAGGTAAGAACCTAAGGTTACTTGCTTGGCCTGATTTCAATCTTATTAATCAGTCGCAAATGATTATAGATTTATGCGTCAAACTAACCAAACAACCTTATTCATTCGACCAGTTGCTTGATGATGATCAACTGGGTACACGTGAACATATCATCACAACCCTCGAAAAATTTGACGCACTGGGAATATTGAAAGTGACAGAATCAGAGTTGCTGAAAGAACCAGAACAACCAAAAGAACAAAAACCAGAAACACAGACAAAAAAACCTAGTAGTTTTTATGGCGCTATCAAAAAATTTCTAGGAATGAGGTAAAAAGTGGACTATCAAAAATTAGCAATTATTGGAGAAGTTGGTGCTGGGAAAACTCAGATAATCGAAACCCTAAGCGAAATCAGTCCTTTTGGTACAGAAGCAAAGTCCACTATTGATATAGGTAAAGAATATACAACAGTGGGTATTGACTACGGGCGTATTACGCTTTCTGACAGTATGGCGCTGGGTCTTTATGGCGTTCCAGGACAGGAGCGTTACTCCTTTTTATGGGAGTTTGTGAATAACTCTCTTTGGGGACTGCTTATTCTTATCAAGTACGGGGAAACTCCCAACTATGATAATCTAGACAAAATGCTAACTTTTTTTGATCCAGAGAAAAGTCAAACTACTTGCATTGTTGCAATAACACACTGCGAAGACGCTGATGAGTTTGACCTAGCGGTCCTTGGTCAAGAAATAAGAACTATGTTGATGCACCATAAAGTTGTTGCTCCAGTTATCAATATTGATCCTAGGAGTCGAGAGTCTGCGACATCCCTTCTCGTCTTATTTAATGCACTTAATAGTGAAAAATAATTTTAAATATGATTATGCCTAATGGGAAAATGAATGTGAAAACAGAACTGTTAAAGTCCATAAAAGAATTGTGCGAGAGTAATAAAGAAATTGTGTTAGTTAGCTTATGTACAACTGATGGATTTCCGATAACGTATTTATCAATAGATGAGTTAAGTGCTGAAGCTGACAAGATGGCAGCAATAAGTAGTACTCTTGCGGCATTAAGCAATTCATCTGCTCGTCAAATGAATCAAGGTGAATGCGATATTACTATCATTGAAGCATCATCTGGAAATATGCTATTTGTTACAGCCAACTATTTAGGAACACCTTGTGTCCTCACTGTTGTAGCAAACACAAAGATGACATTAGCAGAAGCCAGATATAAAACAAAAAAACTTACCGTTTCTATTGCTCAAATATCTGAATGATATAACGAAATTTCTGAATGAACACTTAAATTAACGCACAAAGCACCATGCTAATTTAAACCATCAGATCTATTAGCTTCTGTTTTTTTTATTTATGACGAAACCGACTCATAACTCGCACTACGTCCCGAAGCTTGAGATTTTTGCAGCATACCCTTCTCTACTAAATCATTGATATCCCGTAGTAAACCGCCCCGGGATTATCGGAGGCTCAACATTCTGAGAGAATATGCTAATGAAAAAGTGAAACCCTATTCCTAAAATTGGGAACAGAGCTGTTCGAATACTCATTGAAGCATTAAACGGTTATCAAGACATCTATCAGAATGGATAAGTAACCCTATAATGAAAAACTCAGTTCAAACTACGTTAAATCGAGTGGGACTTACCGCTTTAGTGGTAGCGTCATTAATATCTGGAGCGGTGCAAGCAGCAGACAGTCATGATCGTCTAAAGAGTGCAGTTGATCAGCAAGCCAAACTCTTAATGGATGAGCATAATATTCCAGGGATGTCCTTTGGCGTCATTATTGATGGTAAATCGTATTTTTATAACTATGGTTTGGCTGACAAAAAAGCCCACAAACCTGTGTCAGAAAACACTATCTTTGAATTGGGCTCTATCAGTAAAACTTTCACTGCAACCGCTGCCAGTTATGCGGAACTCAATGGCCAGCTGTCACTAAATGATAGCGTGGATAAATATATCCCTTACCTAAAAGATAGCCCGATCGGCAATACCAAGCTAATAAACCTAGCCACTTATACGGCTGGTGGTCTACCGCTTCAAGTGCCTGATGAGGTTAAAAACAATAAAGAGTTACTCCGCTATTATAAATCGTGGCAGCCTGTCTTCTCAGTAAACTCAACGCGTCTGTATTCCAACGCCAGCATCGGGCTGTTTGGTTACATCTCTGCATTAAGTATGGGCTCTGATTACACATCGCTAATGGAAAATAAAATACTGCCGTCACTCAGCATGCCAAATACCTTTGTTAATGTTCCTAGTGATAGAAAGGCGGATTATGCGTTTGGCTATAACGCTGCTGGAGAGCCGATAAGAGTCAATCCCGGCATATTGGACGCCGAAGCCTATGGTATTAAATCAACCAGTGCAGATATGACGCATTTCATGGCGGCGAATATGGGGCTAGTGCCGTTGGATAAAGATATTCAACAAGCGTTAGATAATAATAGAAAAGGCTATTATCAAGCGAGCACTTTTATACAGGGATTAGCGTGGGAGATGTATCAGTTTCCAACAAAGCTAGAGACACTGCTTGAAGGCAATTCAGCGGAGGTGGTGCTTAAGCCTCAGACAATTACGACAGATAATCATCCAATACCTATTTTAAATAACGTATGGGTCAATAAGACTGGCGCTACCAATGGTTTTGGCGGCTATATCGCTTATATTCCTACTAAAAAGACAGGTATTGTCATCTTAGCAAATAAAAACTATCCTAATGCAGATAGAATCAAAGCAGCGTATACCATCTTAGAAAGTGCGATGACTCATTAATTGAACATGAGTGATAAAATAGCATTATAAATCATTAAGAACCCAGCTAGATTGAACTGAGCCCCAAATGTTGGACGGTTTAGTTTACCCCAAGGACTGAGTTCTGTACTGCACAGGACTCAGTCCTTTCAGTTTCATCTGAATACGCTCATTGTTGTAATAATGAATATACTCGTGAATCTGTTGTTCTAAATCCTCAATCGTTTGAGGTTTTTCAATATAAATCGTCTCACACTTAAGTGTCCCGAAGAACCCCTCCATCAGTGCGTTATCTAAGCAGTTGCCTTTTCTGCTCATACTTTGCTTAATACCATGCTGTTTAAGCACCTGTCCAAACTGTCTCAGTTGATAATGCCATCCTTGATCAGAGTGCAGCATTAGTGCCTTATCGCGACACGCTTTAGTCTTTGCTAAAGCATCATCAAGCATCTTACTAACTAAGTCATAGGTCGGGCGCCTTGAGAGCGTATAACTGACGATCTCATTGTTATAACAATCGAGTATAGGCGATAAATACAGCTTATTATCACCCACCTTAAACTCAGTAATGTCAGTGAGCCAGCGTTTATGCGGATGACCTGAATAAAACTGGCGCTTTAAATGATTCTTCGCGATTTTACCTTGTTGTCCTTTATAGGAGCGGTACTTCTGACGTCTTATCTTTGCGCTAAGCTTCATTTGACGCATAAGCTTAGCAATGAGCTTATGGTTGTGATGAATCCCTAGGTACTTTAACGCGGCCGTGACTCTACGGTAGCCATACCTGCCTTTATGCTGATGGTAAAGCTCAGTTATTCGCTGTTTCAAATCAGCGTACTTATCGTCACTCTCAAGCTTTGTTCTATGGTAATAAAAGACGCTTTTAGGCAGACATGAGGCTTTAAGTAAGTCAGATAAACAACAGCTATCCCTTAGTGCTTCGATGAGCCTTGCTTTGTCACTGCTTGTTCCTTTTGTTTGAGCAAGGCATCTAGCTTTTTTAGGTAGGCAACCTCCGCACGTAGGTATTCATTCTCACGTTTGAGTTCTGCTAGTGTTTTTTCATCATCTGGTTTGTCGGTAATAAATGGCTTGGTCATGGCGGTTCTACCTTTACGTTTGGATATTAGTCCAGACATGCCATAAAGCCGATACGCTTTGTGCCAATGACAATTAAGGCAGGTGAGCTGATGTTGAACGTTAAAGCGACCTCGGATTGACTTAATCCTTGCTCTAACATGGTCGTAATCACGTGATGTTTAAACTCGCGACTATAGTGAGCTTTACTCGACTTTGGCTTGATGGCATCTATGCCACCGCTTTGGTATTGCTTAACCCATTTTTGTACAAGTTTCGAATCTACTTTAAACTTCTCACTTGTGGCAAGTCCGGTATGTCCTTGCCGATAGTATGCGATGACTTCGATCTTGAAGTCTAGTGTGTAACGCATAAAAATACCCCATAAGTTGTGTCCAACTTATGGGGGTCAGTTCACATGCTGGGTTCTTTACGTTTACCTCTTAAGAGCAGCCTTCGACAAGATAGATTGCGGCTGGGATACCGATATCAATGCTTTCCACCTCACCTTTTAACAGTCTCTTATTATCTGCTGTCCACTCAGTCGTTTTAATCTTATAGTCATTAAGCTTTTGACCACCCTTGATATGATATTCAATTTGTAGAGGCAATTTGTCCTCTTTATTATCAAGCTCAATATTTTCGGCTGTTAATGACTCTCCGAGTTGGCTATCTTTTATTACCTTGAAATTAACATTAGCAAGCAGACTATAGTAATCACCATCGACCGCATATTTATCGACCTCGTAAGTAAGGGCGTCATTATGCGCCTTCATAACGTCTGTGGCTGAATCACCGACATTGATACCTTTATAGAACGGTATGTTTGGATCCTGAATACTGATCAGCGCAACTTTATTATCTATAACCTGATACAGCACAGAGGCACGTTTGCCGTACTCTTTATCTACATAACTCAGTGTTGGATGACTGACGTAATAGCATGAGTCGTTATCGCCCTCTGCTTTGGTCAATCCTAGGTCACTTAACAGCTCTGGTGTAATGACCTGTCCAAAGCTGAGCTTCTCGTAACCTGACGGACTTACGGTTTGCTCATCTAATAGATTTACTACTTCGAGAGTCTCTGTTTTATCCGTAGTGGTAGCATTTATAGGCGCTGGATTTATAGACGTCTCATCCTTCTTAGCCATACCTTTATCTGTAACATCAGTCTGCGCAGCGGCGTTATTATTTGAAGATGAAGGCTGTGAGTCGCAGCCTGTTAATAATTGCGCAGTACCAATTAATAAAGTGGTGATTATTGCCATTTTAATTATCGGTAAGGGCGGTTTTTCATGAAAAGCTAGCATGGCTAAACTCCTAAATATAGACTATGCATACTAATATACGCCTCAATGGGAATACTCTAAACCGGCTTTTCTGTGTTTATTTTCGAGCAGCTGTGTCAGATTGAAACTGACGCCATAAAACGCATTAAATAGTCCGTTAATGATAGTCCGTTAAAAATAAAAGCGGTACGCTAAAAACAGTGTTCCACTGGTATAAATCTATTAATGCACAACCGGCGTACCTTCCGTGCTAAATGCAAAACCTTTGTTACTGAAGTTACCAATCATTACCGCTTCAATGACTGGTCTGACCGTTTCATCTATACCTTCGACTTCAATAATAAAATTCGCGCCCGAACCGCCTTTGTCTTCTTCTTTTTCGACAATATAATTTAAAGTTGCCATCGCTGGTAGCTCAATGGTTTCTGTTAAATATGACTTTACAAGCTCGCCATCAGTACCGTAATAATCTATTTTATTAATATATAGCGATTTTTTTAAGGTCGTGTTGCGCACGCTCAAGGTCGCTGACAGTAAAACCTTTCGATTGTCTCTATCGGTATAAATATCTGAATAAATCGGCACATAAAAAGTTTGTTTATAGCCAAATTGGCTGTGATCAACATTTTTTGAGGTTTTTTCAAGCTCTTTAATTGGGTCTTGATGCTTCTCTGAAAACATGACATTTGGATCTTGTTTAGACTCATCACAGCCGCTAAACAGTAGCAAGCCAGCAATACATAGCACGGATATGCGACATTTATTCATAACGTTATCCTCTATCGATTAGTGTACTTTAACCCCAACACTACGCAAAAACTGATTGATATGTTTGTTAGCGCCGTAGACCACCAGCACATCGTCTGCTTCCAGCACTTGCTCGGGCGTTGCTAAACCCTGAATATCGGGCTTGCGTTGGGGGCGACCAAAGCTGTCTTCATAATGCTCGTAGCGCATGGTACTCAGCAGCTTAAGATTAAATTTATGTTCCATTTGTAAAGCTGCAATCGTTTTTCCAATTAAAATATCTGGAATGCTAATCTCAACGATACTAAAGTGTTCCGTTAAACTAAACGAGTCGACGAAATAACGTAGCGATAGCCGTTTTGCCCAGCGCATCGCTGATTCTTTTTCAGGATGAAAAATATCATCAACCCCAATCGCTTGTAAGACTTTTTCGTGCAGGGGGTTGATACTACGACTGATTAAACGCTTGGCTTTCAAGGTTTTAAACAGTGCCGTCGCCATCACATTTGCCCCTTGGTCTTCACCAATCGCCACCACGACGATATCAGTATCCATAATAGGTAGACCGTTGACCGTATACTCATCGGTGGCATCCATGCAGATGGTATGAGTGATAAGCTCTTTATAAGCTTCAACCTTTTGCATGCTGCTATCGATAGCAATGACCTCATGACCTTGGCTGGTCAGCGCCATACCGAGCGAGGAGCCAAAACTTCCTAAACCTGCGATGATATATTTCATAATATTCCTTGTCACTTATGTAATCGTAAATGCAGCAATTGTGGCGATGCGTCATGATTAGTTAATAGTAATCTCTTCGGTTGGATAACGATAGTTACGTTGATGCCTGTTTTTAAGTAGGGCAACAAAAATAGTCAACATGCCGACGCGCCCAACAAACATAATCACTGAGACCACAAGCTTGCTAAAGGTCGATAAATCAGCGGTTAAGTTTAAGCTGAGACCTACGGTGCTGTATGCCGAAAAACATTCAAAAATAACTTTAATCAAATCAAGCTCGGGCTGATCGTAACTGATGAGCGTCACGCCCAGTCCAATGACCAATAATGACAACCACATAATCGAAAATGCCCGACGAATAGAGATGTCGGCAATCTCACGTTGGAATACTTCAACTTTGGTCTGACCGCGCGCTAAGCTCAAGGTATTTAAGACCGCAATAGCAAAGGTGCTGGTTTTGATACCGCCGCCTGTTGAGTTCGGGGACGCCCCAATCCACATCAAAAAAATGGTCAGCATAATGGTCGGGAATGCCAGCGCGTCCATATCCGCAATATTAAATCCTGCCGTACGCGGGGTCGCAGCCGTAAATAACCCCGTGATGACCTTGCCATAAAAACTGCTATGCTCAGCCAGTATGCCGTTATATTCAAACATCAACACCCCAATCAGCCCGATCAGCAATAAAACACCAGAGGTAATCAACGTGATACGGCTATTAATACTTAGCAGCCACGGCTGATAGCCATAACGCGGATCATGAGGATGGAGCGCCCTTTGGGCACGATGACGTAAATAGCGCAGTAGGTTGACGACAATGATAAAACCCATGCCACCAAATAAGAAGGTAGTACTGATAATCAGCTGTAACGGATAATTGAAGCGTAGCGAATCATCATATAAGCCGGCACTAAAGGTAGAGAAGCCTGCATTACAAAAGGCGGAGATGGCATGAAAGGCTGAAAAAAATAGTCGTTCAGAGAAGTTCATACCGGGTAAATCATAAATGCTGATATAAATCAAAATGGCTGCCAGCGCCTCAACGCCAAAGGTGACGTATAAAATAGACTTTAAGGTCGTGACCATATCGCCTAAGCGCCGTGAGAAAGTCATTTCACTAATACTGAGCTGGGTCTCATAACTGACGCCACCTTTAAAAAAGTAGCTAAAATAAGTCACAAAAGTCAGAATACCAAGCCCGCCAATTTGAATCAGCCCTATGATAATCACTTGCCCAAAAGTAGTGAAACGCGTTGCCGTATCTACCACAATTAGCCCTGTCACACAGACCGCGCTGGTAGCAGTAAATAGCGCATCAACAAAGGATATAGGCTCAGTGGTCGCGTTGGGCATCATCAATAGTAAAGCCCCAACCAATACCACTGATAAAAAACTTAAGATAAAAAACTGACCGGGGTTTAAAAAGGCACGATTAAGACTAAAGTTATTGTCAGATATTTCACGAATGAAAGTGACAAACACGGCAATCTTAATGGCAATAAAACCATCAACCGGCATCGATAGCCCTGAACGCGCTAATTCAGTGAAATGTACTGCTAGTAAAATCAAAATGGCCACACTGGTTACTAAATCAAAAACGGCCACTTTATTTACAGACAGCCGCGTCTTTGCGCGCACATAGCGCCAAACCGTGGCGACAAACCCTAATAAAATGATGGTTAAGTAGAAAAGGTGAAAAATATGCTGTAGCCAAGTTGATAGTGTAAAGCCACTATCGATTAGGGCAACCCCGACTCCGATTAGACTAATAAAAATAGTGAGCTTGTTCAATAACCGGTACGGTAGGGCTGGATGCATAGCCTAATTCCATGAAAGGAGTAACGATAATACTTATACTCCTTTTTTTAGCCATGCACTAAGATTGGTTTTAAATAATCGTAACCAGTCATGACAACTGACTTCTACCGTCAAATCTGTACAAACAAACTTGGGAGGTTTTACTCAAGCGGCTTGACGATAATAATCAAATCACATCTGTCTTGGCGATTTATAGCACTGTAGTAGCATAATAAATTCGGACAGCTAATAAAAGCTCAACGATTAAATTTTGTGCCAATTTTCAATCGCTTTGTATTCGGTTTCTAGTCCAACATCAGTAGTGCCCGCAGTGACAGCTCTTAAAGTACGCTTTTATAAAAACCAATCATTTTAACGTCATACATGATGAGATAACAGTTCGGTTTAATCTTTGTACATAGCTGTCCTTTGCGTTCCCTCTTCTGTGACAATATTGGCATCGACAGCAAGCTGACATGTCATCGTATTGTCATCTTTCCTTAATCAAAATGTCATAATTGCTAGTTACACTACCGACCTATGCAAGATAAGTAATTAAATTTTTAATTATAAGTGATTGGGTTGGTTGATATGTTAGAGCTTAGAGGTGTGACTAAAAAATATGATGGCAAAGTTATCTTTGAAGATATCTCCCTCAAAATTAATAAGGGCGAGATCGTCTCGATACTAGGGCCTTCTGGATGCGGTAAAACAACTTTATTACATATTATCTTAGGTTTAACTGATATTAATGACGGTCGACTGGCCTATAACGGCGAGGATATTACTCGTGTACCGATGAGGCAAAGAGGCTTCAATATCGTCTTTCAGGATTATGCTTTATTCCCAAATCTCAATGTCAAACAAAACATCGAATACGGTCTACGTAACAATCCCAATGTCAGCACGCAACAAGAAGTCGATGAACTAGTCGACTTACTTGATATCAAAGCCCATCTCAATAAGCGTATCAGTCAACTATCCGGCGGTCAAAAGCAGCGAGTAGCACTCGCGCGTACCTTGGTTATGAAGCCTAAAATCCTACTATTAGATGAACCATTATCTGCGCTAGATGGCGTCATTAAAGAAACCATCAAAGAGCGCATTCGTGAGATTTCAATACGCTATCAGCTGACCACATTAATCGTCACACACGATCCCGAAGAGGCTATGACGCTGTCTGATCGCATCCTACTGCTATCGGATGGCAAAGTGGCGCAATTCGCCAAACCTACTGAGATTATTCGTAATCCTGCCAATGACTTCGTCAAAAACTTCATTCTTAATCAGCTCAATATTAAGCGTCGAAATATCTTAAGTTTATTTGCAGACGATACCACGCAAGTCGATCCTTTAAGTAAATACACCCAAAGCCAGCACTACGGTCAGGATGATGCCGTTGTGGGTCATCGCTATGCCAATGCCAATGCCAATGCCAATGCCAATGCCAATGCTAATACTAATGCTATCAGCGACAGCAATAAGAAAAAAGTGAAAGATGCCGCTATCAGTTAATGCTAATTAAAAATACCGTGAATGAGAGCCTTTGACCATTTGATCGTCTTGGATAATTATGAAACTTAGCAATCCACCACTCGTAAAAGTAATTTGGCTATTTGTTAGCATTTTATTTATCGCCTTTATGTTTGTGCCATTAGTCAAAATGTTGGCACTGTCCTTTAATGTCGGCGATGGGCTTGGACTAGAGAACTATACCAGCATTATTAGTACGGATAGCTTTAAGCAAATCATGCTCAATAGCTTCTCTGTCGCGACGATTAGCGCGCTCAGTGCCACACTACTTGCTTTTGTTTTGGCGTATACCGTGCATTGGACCAACCTGCCCAAAGGTTTTAAACAGTTCATTAAGCTTGCCGCTTTATTCCCTATGTTATTGCCAACGGTGACTTACGGCTTTGCCATTATCTACACCTTTGGTAAACAAGGTTTGCTGACTCAGATTCTTGGCTTTCAGCTGTTTGAAGAAATATACGGTTTTTATGGGATGTGGCTTGGTTATACCATCTACACCTTACCCATTGCCTTTTTATTACTCAATAATACCTTTCAGTATTTGGATAAAAAATTCGTCATCGTCTCAGAGTTAATGGGAGATTCTCATCTTCGCCAATTTGATATGACGGTGATTCGTCCTTTAATTGGTACCTTTGCAGCAGCATTAATTCAATGCTTCTTCTTAGCCTTTACTGACTTTGGTATTCCGGCATCAATAGGCGGTCAATATAACGTTATTGCCACTGAGCTCTATACCCAGATACTCGGGGCGTCTCCTTCCTTTGAAAAAGGAGCGGTAGTTGCGCTATTTATGCTTATTCCATCGGTATTGAGTATCGCCATATTGTGGTATGTCGCACGCTTTAACATTCGCTACGATTCGGTTGAACATATTGACTTGCCTAGCTCAAAAATAAAAGACCGAGTTTTAGCGGTGATATCTAGTGTTATTTTAGCTTCACTATTATTGGTGTTTGCCGTGATATTTATCATCCCATGGATTAAGTCATGGCCTTATCAGATGGAGTTCAGCACTGAGATAGTCAGCAAGGTTTTAGAGTCTGCCAATCTGATGCGAGTCTATAAGAACTCATTACTTGTGGCGGTATTGACAGCGGTTTTTGGCACCTTGATTACTTACTTTTCGGCTTTATTATACGAGCGCTCAAACTTATTCAAACTTGGCAAATTCAGTATTGAGAGCTCAGCATTGGTGACCAATACAGTGCCGGGGATGGTCGTCGGTATCGCCTACCTCATGGTATTTTCAGGCTCAGCGGTCGCCAACACTATCTTTATTATTGTTATCAGTAACATCATTCACTATTTCTCTACTCCTTATCTTATGAGTAAAAACGCGCTGTCGAAAATGAACTTAGGCTGGGAGACGACCGCTGGTTTATTGGGTGATTCATGGTTTACGTCACTACGCCGCATTGTCATTCCCAATTCATTTTTCACCTTGATTGAAGTGGCTTCGTTTTACTTCATCAGTGCCATGGTCACGATCAGTGCCGTCATCTTTATCTCTGGTGCCAAAACCATGGTGTTAACCACAAAGATTGTCGAATTACAGCATTTTGCACGTTTTGATGAGATTTTTATCTTATCGCTCATGATATTAATGACCAATATTTGCGCATTGATCTTATTTGCCATTATCCGTCACATTCATAGCAAACGGTTCTACGGTATAAAGAAAATAACCGCCGAAACGACTGTTACAGCAACGGCGGCTTAATCTAGCGATAACTTTTATATCAGCCGTTTTTTAATAACTAACTTTTTAATAATTTAAATCTCAACAAAATATATAGGATAAATGATGTTTTTATTTAAGACGTTAATGGTGAGTCTTGCCTGCGGGATCATGTTGGCTGGTTGTAGCTCGCCGTCTATAGAGGGAAATAGTAGCAGTAATGTAGAAGAAGTGGTCATTTATAGTAATGCCGACCAAGAGGCGGTAGCGGTCATTCAAGACGTTCTAAATGAAGCAGGATATGAAGGTCAGTATGTCTTTCAATCGTTTGGTACCGGCGAGCTGGGTGGTCGTTTATTGGCTGAAGGCGACAATATAGAAGCAGATATGGTCACTATGAGCTCGTTTTATTTAGAAAGCGCTCAGGCTAAGCAGCCGATGTTTAAAGAGTTAACCTTTGAAGTAAAGCCGCAAGTGGCGGTCCCAAATTACTATGCGCCAATATTAGGCTTCACTGGTGCCATCATCTTAAATACTAAAGAGATGGCAGCGCAAAATCTGCCTAGACCGACCAATGCCAAAGATTTGGCAAAGCCTATCTACAAAAATAAAATTGCGATGGTTGATCCAAATGGCTCATCAACTGGTTGGTTATTTATTCAGGATATTACTGCTACATATGGCATGGGTGCTGAAGGGCAGCAAATCATGAACCGTATCCGCGAAAACGCCGGGCCAAACTTAGAGTTATCAGGGTCAGGTCCAATCAAAAAAGTCATGGCGGGTGAAGTACCCATTGGTTTCGGTTTGCGTCACCAAGCAATCGCCAACCAAGATAAAGGCTTACCCATTGATTTTGTCGATCCTAGTGAAGGTAACTACACCTTGACTGAGTCGCTCGCGGTGATTGATAAAGGTGCTAACACCAATCCAAATGCGATGAAAATGGCAGAAATTATCGTTAAAAATGCACGACCCAATCTGCTAAAAATATATCCAAACGTGGTCTATGAGGGCGAAATGGTCCCATCTGAGAATCAAATAAAAAATAGCAAAGTTTATAATGAACCGCTAACGGCTGAGCTGCTAGACAAGCATCGGGTGTTCTTTCATGGACAAGCTGGGCAGTAGAACCTGCTAGTAGAAACTACTGTTTAAATAAGCTATCTACTCATATTTATATCTCATTTTTAAGCACTTTCTAAATAAATTTTACACTTCGAATATAACTTTTAAGAAGAATAATTATTATGAAATTAATGACTGAACTATCTGACAAACACTATGATGTGGTCGTCGTCGGTGGCGGTATTGTTGGTCTTGCCAGTGCCTATGCGGCGGTTAAAAAAGGTCTGAGCGTGGCGCTGGTAGAGCGTGAGTCGCAGAATAAGGATGCATCCGTTCGCAACTTCGGCTTTGTCACCGTCAGTGGTCAACGCCGTGGCGAGCATTGGCAACGAGCAATGCACTCACGTAATATCTGGGCAGAGATTGCCCCACAAGCAGGTATCGAGGTTGAGCATAGCGGTCTGCATATGCTTATCCAGCGCCCTGAAGCAATGAGCGTCGCTGAAGCATTTTTAAAGACAGAAATGGGCGAATCGTGTCACCTATTGAGTCAAGCTGAGATGAATGAACAAGCTCCTTATCTCAAAGAGGGTCTGGGTGTTCTGTATAGTCCTCACGAGCTTAGAGTCGAGTCAAATACCGCTATTGGTAAATTAGCGCACTGGTTAAACCAATCGCAGGGTGTTGATTTTTACAATAAAACAGCGGTTCATTCTATTGAGTTACCCGTGGTTCATACCAGTCGCGGTACGCTGCATGCTAGGTATTGCGTCGTCTGTTCTGGGTCTGATTTACATAGCTTATATCCGGATACCTTAGCGCAGGCCAACGCCACACTCTGCACTCTAAATATGATGCGCGTCATGCCTAAAACCTCCTTTAAATTAAACGCTGCCGTCATGTCAGATTTAAGTTTTGCTCGTTATGATGGCTTTGCACAATTACCTGAAGCCAAAGGATTGATTCATTTGTTAGATGATATCCAGCCAGCTGAACGCAAGGCTGGCGTGCACTTAATCGTCGTCCAATCACTGGATGGATCACTCATCATTGGCGACAGCCATGATTATAGCGACAAAGAGTTGCCGTTTAGAGATAGTTATCAGGACGATTTGATTCTCAAAGAATTTCATCAAATAATGAATGTTGGTGAGGTAGACATTATCCAGCATTGGTCAGGGGTTTACCCTAGTGCAGAAAACGTGGTGTTTAAAGCCTCTCCGGAAAAAGGCGTCGTCGTCGGTAGCATCACTAGCGGCACAGGTGCATCGACAGGATTCGCCTTTGGTGAAGAGTTAATCAACTTAGTATTGGAGTCAAAATAATGGGTACAAATATCAATAATATTAAAGCGCAATTCGACACTATCAAGCTATGTGTCTTTGATATGGCAGGCACTACCGTTAATGAAGATAATTTAGTTTATAAAACCGTACGTGATGCCATTAATCACACATTACAAGAGGCTGGGCAGACTGATAAGCAAGTCAATTTGGCTATGTGTCTAGAGTTTGGGGCGGGCAAAGAAAAACGGCAAGCGATTAGCGATATACTTAACGAGCGGTTAAAAAATGATAATACGCTTGCTGTTGATATAGAAAAATGGACAGATACTGCTTTTTATACATTTAAAGCAGCCTTAGCACCAGCCTATACTCAAGAGACGGTGAAGACCTTCGATGGTATGCTGGATTTGTTTGACAATTTAAAAAATTCAGGCAGAAAAGTCGTCCTTAATACCGGCTATGATTCTAAAACCGCCAATAAGATTTTGACTATCTTAGGGTGGTCAGTAGGCCATGAGATTGATGCTTTAATTACAGCAGATGATGTGGAGAATGGCCGTCCTGCGCCAGATATGATTACCCTTGCAATGGACAAGTGTGGCATTGCAGATCCACAGCAAGTTTTGAAAGCTGGTGATAGTGGTATCGATATTGAAGAAGGAAAGAATGCTAACTGTGGTCTATGTATCGGGGTGTTGACCGGCGCACAAACTAAAGACCAGCTTGAGAAATATGCACCTGATATTGTGTTGGCTAAACTTACAGATTTGGCTGAATTAATGTAAAAGTAGCAAGTTTTCTTTTACTTAACTCACTATATCCTGCTTTAGAAAACTCTAATTAAAGAGAACGCCCCAGTGAGACTGGTTATCAAGATTTAGGTGCTTGGAGACTCATGACAATTACAGTAGTTATAACCATTTCATTGTTTCGCAATCGGTATATAGTCGATTCACTTTAAAAAAAATACAGTATTGCTGGTATGAATGTTTTGAAGCCTCTGTCTGGCGAAGTGCACAGCAAGCGAGAAAAATTTATACCAGCATAGTGTTGTGACAATCGTAGGTATTTTTATTTTGAACTGACTATATTAGATAGCGTATCATTATAAATAAGATGATATTGGACATTCAATCATCTTAAAAGATTATTCTATTATTTACAGAACAGTAAAGCAGTACTCTTTATTCTGCCTCTTTTTCTGCGAGTCTATCACTCGCAGATTTGTCTTCAGCAACGCCTGCTTTCCAATAGGAAAAAGCATATAACTCATCTTTCGACCACTTTTTCTCGCCTTTCAGATAGTGGCGGATGGCTTTAACTGACGAAAATTCGCCAGCGACATAAGCAAATCGGCTTAGCTCAGCACTTGGTAGGGTGAGAGACTTGAGCGTATCAGCTAATTGACTGCCTTGCATAGGATATGAATTGTGTAGCCATGTCATCTCAATATTGGCCGAGGTTGGCAAATCCTGTTCATCTTCTTTACTGTGAACCTCGATGACGCATTGCCCTGTCGCAGTGTCAGGCAGACTTTCCAGTATTGACCCAAGTACCGGTATAGCGGTAGCATCACCAACGAGTAGAAAGTGATCTGCTGCCGGATAAAGTGATTTCTTTTTCGGGTTCATAAGCACACCGAGCTCATCGCCAACTTGAGCATGTGTTACCCATCCGGAGGCAGGCGCCTCATCACCATGGGCAACAAAGTCAATCCAGATGTGTTGTTTTTCGATGTCCACACCACGGTGCGTATAAGTACGTTTAGTAAAATTAGCTTGGTCATCTAGATCAAGTGTTTGGGTTTTATCTACAGGTATGAGTAGTTTGTTATTTGCGCCAACGGTCATGGTGGCAATGTTGGTAATAGTATCTGGCTGCCCTGTGAGATAGACGCGAATATAATGCGGGGTAAGCATTTGCTTGTCTGTAACCGTCATTACTTCTCGTACTGGTTTTTGATTTATTATATTAATTGAGGTGTTATTCATATGTTTTTTCCACTGGTTTGACTATTCTTAACATTGTCGATCATGTTACGGCTAACACGAAAAAACAATGTCAGCTCGGCGGTCGTTAAATTTTGAGTAAGTTGCTTTCTAGCCCAATCTTCTGCTGCATCAAGCTTTACCATCACATCCTTACCTTTAGCCGTCGGCTGTAGCAACTGGCTACGACCATCTAATGGATTATCTGTCTTAAAGATTAAATCAGCTGCCAAAAGATCATTCAGCGCACGGGTAATTTGGGCTTTATCACGCTCTATTCGTTTAGCAATAGACTGTGCGGTACTTTGTAAATCATGACAGACGCATTTTAAGGTTCTAATGTGGGTGACTGATAATTCAAGTTCTTGGCGCCTGATACCTTCACGCAGTAGATTGGTATAGATGTGCATCAATTGATGTAATGTTTCACTTAATAAATTATCCAGCATAGAAATCTCTTTATTTAGTTGACACTATCAACTATACAAAAGATGATTGACTGTGTCAACTAGGTATTTGAATTGTTGGTAAGTAGCTATCTACGATTACTGCTAAATAAAAAAATATACGAGGATTGAGGCGGTTTTTCATCGTCTTCAAGAACTTAAATACGATAGACTGGCTTTTTTAAGAATAGCAGCTGACACAAACTAACGCTTCAAAGCACTGAGCAGAGCCAGTATCATAGCGACATTAAATGACCCTAAATTATTTATTGATACCATAAAAGGAAAATACCGTGTCTCAAGCTCAGCCAAATATCAAGCAAGTGCTCAATCTTAGAAAAGAACAAAACACCACGTTAAAAAACCTCACGATTATGGGTTACCTAGAAGGCACTTCTTTTTTATTATTGATCGGTATCGCCATGCCCCTAAAATACATGATGGGCATCTCAGAAGGGGTGAAATACATCGGTATGGCACACGGTATATTATTCATCGCCTACATCGTGGTACTTATGGGCGCTGCTATCAGAATAAAAATGCCTCTCTGGGCCATACCAGCGGGCGTACTTGGCTCATTCTTACCGTTTGGCCCGTTTATATTTGACCATTTTTTGAAAAAGAGCTTAAAGAAAAGCGTGAAGAAAGAAGCCTAAAACAAGCTCTGCTGCCGATGATATAAGCACACCTAATATAGGTGTGCTTACCTTGTTTAAAAAGCCGTGTCCATTAATCTGCTTGGTCAGTTTCATGCATATAAAAGCCTAACGTATTCATCAGGTTGGTTTTTTAAGATGAAATACCCCCACTACTTTTTTATTGTCATAATTTTAAATGATAGGAACAATCGAAGTTTTTTAGAGCATATCCAAAAAATGACAATAAAAAATCCAACTATAAACGCTTAATTTTAACGTCTAGAATTGGATTGATAACACAATGATATTTACTTGTTAAGCTAATAATCAGATTTCTGATTGGTCTGTCATGCGTTGGTAACTCTTCTTTATTGTCAGCGGTATTATTGCCGTTTTCTTTTACATTAGCTTCCGACTCTTTAGGGTTTTATCATCCAAGAACCTAATAAACATTACATTAATAGCTTTTTCACAGACTTCAGACTCATTTTTCATTCTTCTTTTTAGCTTGTTTTTTCTTGTCAGACTTATCTTTCTTGTCAGATTTATCTTTCTTGTCAGATTTATCTTTCTTGTCAGATTTATCTTTCTTGTCAGATTTATCTTTCTTGTCAGATTTATCTTTCTTGTCAGATTTATCTTTCTTGTCAGATTTATCTTTCTTGTCAGATTTATCTTTCTTGTCAGATTTATCCTTCTTATCAGACTTATCTTTCTTATCAGACTTATCTTTCTTATCAGACTTATCTTTCTTATCAGATTTATCTTTCTTGTCAGATTTATCTTTCTTGTCAGATTTGTCCTTCTTGTCAGATTTATCTTTCTTGTCAGATTTATCTTTCTTGTCAGACTTGTCCTTCTTGTCAGACTTGTCCTTCTTGTCAGACTTATCCTTCTTGTCAGAATCTAGAGTATTTTTCTTAGAAGATTCTAATAGATCACTATCCATATCTTTGTTATTTAAAGAATTATTTGACATAATTTTCACCCTTATTTATAACACTATGTAGAATATCTTGATACTCGATACTATGCCAGTGCTCTTATCTAGTCAATGTATCGATACAAATATACATCTTAAAGCGCTACTCTATTAACGTGATTTTTTATCTAACAAATAGACTTATGGTCAATCGACTGCTATTAAACAGCCTATTTCGAAGTCGTTGTTTCAACCAAATCCCATTAAGAAGATGAACGATATTTAATTTACCAAATATTAAACCATGTATGACATCGTCCATATTTTACCGAGTAGATTATTATTAATCTTCTCTATCATTATCTTATATTTCCTCTGTCGGTGATTCCGTCATTTTCACCCCACCATAGGTGACCAATATCACACCGAGCGCTATCAATGAAGCACCTAAAAACAGCCCTTCTGGTGGGGTTTCGCCTTGTAAGAAAATAGCGACAGGTACACCGACAACTGCTCCTACCGAGCCTAATAAGCTCAACAACACTGGACCACCCGTTTTTTGTAGTAAAAACAGTAGTAAAAACTGACCAGCAAAGACGAACGCTTGCACGATGATTAAACCAAGCGGTAAAAGCTCGGCTATCGGAACAGTAAGTGAGTAACTAGGAATGATACTGACTAGGCCAAGTAACCCTGAAGCGGCTATCAGCATACCGGGAGCGAGCGCGGTGGCAGAGAGATTCTTTGGCCAATACAACGTTCGATAGATATTGCCAATGGCCAGCAAAACAGGACCACAAAGAGTAAGAACAATCCAAAACACATTCGCATCTGATGCAGAAAACTTACGTGCCGCCAATACCCCTGCCCCAGCAAGAGCCGCGACCACGCCAAGCGCGCGAAGCTTGGTAAATTGCTCTATCCGAAGTACGATTGCTGCAAGATAAGTAAGGAGCGGCGGCAAGGAGATAATTAAAGCAACAAAACCTGCACCAACATGCGGAATCGCTGAGAAAAATATTAAGTTGGAAGCTGCAATACTGACTAATGCTGCAATCGAATAATACCTGAGAATGGGCTTATTTAAAGGTGGTAACTCGTGGCGTAGAAGCGCATAAGTGAACAAAATGAACGCAGCACCCGTGATCGACCAAAAGAGAAATGCCAGTGGCGTCAAACCAATCTCGCCTGCATATTTTGCTAAATTGGTAGAAATGCCGATTAAGGCGCCGCCTGCCAATAAACAAAGCAAAGGAATAATCCATGCTTTCTTACTGCCAAAACCCTCTTGCTGTGCTGACGCACTCATAGCTTATCCTACTTTTAAAACCGTCTTATTATGATAAACAAGCTAAATTACTGCTCACGCCAATGTAACCACAAACGCGTATCCAGCTCCAACTGATGATAGTCCGGTTCCATATGACAGCACAGCTGATAAAAAGCCTTGTTATGCTCTTGCTCTTTAAAATGTGCTAACTCATGCACGACAATCATACGCAAAAACTCAGGCGGCGCTTCTTTGAACAAGCTTGCCACCGTGATGCTATTATGTGATTTGAGTTTACTGCCTTGCACGCGAGACTGATAAGTATGAATACCCAGTGCATGTTTGAGCACGGTAAGCTTACTATTATAAGTCACTTGGGTCAGCGAGTTACTTTTACGCATATACTGACTTTTTATATCATTAATATACTGGTATAGCGCTTTGTCGCTTTGTATCTGGTGTCTATCTGGATAATTTTTATCCAGATAATCGCCTAATCTGCCACTACTAATGAGCATAGCGGCTTGGCTTTGAATTTGCTCAGAATAATGAGCAATATATTTTAATGTGGTCACTTTTTTATCCTTTACGTTCTACCTTTTACATTGTACGTTATTAATATTTTTTTGCTCTGATAGATAATGCCCGTTCTATTATGCAGCGATGGTTTTTATTTTCAAATAAACGATATAGTCGATACACTCTCAAAAGGATAGCAGTAGCAGGTGATTATCGGCATATTAATTTTATTTTGTATTGTCTGTCTGTCTGTCTGTGGCATTGCTGGCGTATTTCATAAAACCATGCAATAGGATACCGACTTTCAACGCCATAACCGCTGATTTTGGATGGATTACGACTATATTTATAATTAATCTCATAATAAGGTTGACAGCCTGTAGCTACTTGGCTAAAATGTGCCCCACATAACGCAAACAAGACAAGCAATTGTGCTTATTAAAGCCTTTGTAAAACTTGTCGTTATGACCATCTATTCTCCAATAGCTCAGTTGGTAGAGCAACGGACTGTTAATCCGTGTGTCCCTGGTTCGAGCCCAGGTTGGAGAGCCATATACTAAAAACCTTCATCATTCATTTGATGGAGGTTTTTTTATGGTTGACATTTTTGGCTTTTACCGTTGCACGATTAATATGGTTATTAATGCGGCTACGGTGTCCTTTTAGCTACTTTTGTTGTATGGTAAAGGCAGATGTAACCAAGTCGGCTTTGCTTGAGTGCTTTATCCCTACTCACTAATAGTAATGGTTTATTATGATACCTGTACGTATAAAAAATAAGTTTTCTGATCATCCGCAAAAAATCATGCGCCCTGTCAGCATTCGCCTATCTGAAGAGATGATTGAGCTTTTAACAGCAACTGCATCAGAGCTCGGCTTTAAGCGTATTCAAGGTTTGATTCGACTGTATATTCGTCAAGGTCTCGATCGCGATCATCAAGATTATACGCTCGCACATGATGAGGTTTTTATTGAGACATTGCGCAAAAAAGGTGTGAGCCAACGCATTATTGATGAGGCGATTGTCGTCACCCATAATAACAATATCACCCATCCATTGTCTGAGCTACAAGACAATAAGTAGCTTTTAAACGTTTAAGCAATCAATGCTGTCAATATTAATAAAGACTAAGTTAGCCTAACGGCGCTTGGTCTTTTTTTTGCAACCCGCAATAATATCTTGGACTTGATTCACTTGCGAAACCCGCTGCTCTTTTTTAAAAAATTCATTTGTCACTATCCTAAGTGATTCTACTTCAAAACTTCTTACCTCACAAAGCCGCATCTCAAAAACCTAAGATTATATTTATCGATAAATAAACATACACAACCCTTAGACGCGATAGATTAAGATAGCAGACATTACTCTCTATACAGGTTTACAAGGAGGTATCAGATGATTGGTTTATATAAACGTTTAAATAAAGCTATGTTCTTGACGCTAACTTTAGCGATGCTGCCTGTCATCAATGGCTGCTCACAGCCGCAAACTGACCCCACTAAGCAGACCATACCGACCAACTCTGATCAATGGCAAAAGAAACTGGGAGCTACGTTTGAGCGTTTACCTGAAGGTGATAGGCAGCTTTTAAGCCGCTATATGCTGCGTATGAAACTCAGCGGTGCTTATGAATCAGGTGCTATGCCGCGTATCACCATTAAGCAAGCTTTGGTACAACAGCGCGAATATGAGCGCCGACATCCAAACAATCCAACGGGTAAAAAAAGTTCGATTGTGACCAGTCAACATGCTGAAAGTGCTAATGTCCAAAATTATCCAATCGCCCTACTGCCGGTCAAAACTAGCGATAGCGATAGCTTAAACCAAGTGAAGCTCCACTTTATGCTTTCAAATCATGGCAAAGTGGCTATCGAAAGCTTCAAAGGCACACTGACCATGAAAGAAAAACGGCTGACCAAAAGCAAAAGCTTTAATGTGCCATTGACGCAGTTCGATCCACCAATCGCACCAGAACAATCTGGTAAAATAATAATCGACAGTAGTATTGAAGATATCAATGTCATGCGTGCCATTAAAAACAACACAGGGTTAAGTATCGTTATTAGTGAAGGTAAGCTGGTTTTAGCAGATGGACAGGAAATTGAGTTTGATGAGTCGTTAATAAAATAAGAAATATGATTCAGAGGATTTATAAAAAGCATCATAAAAAAAGCCCCAATCATTGCTGATTGGGGCTTTTTGCTAAGCTGACAAAGCTCTCAAATTACATCTTAGTATTTAATCACGCTAACTACCGAAAAACATACCTCTACCAGTATTATTAGTCGCACTAAGGGCTAGATTGTCGTCGCTATCGTCCAGTATTGATACTCCTGTCAAAGTTTCACCCGCAGCAGCGCAGTTAATTTGACCAAAAACAACAGTGCTTATGTAGTATCGTCCTGAAGCAGCTGGGGTAAATTTGCCTGTTATAGTACAACCTTGGCTATCACTACCCGTAAAACTACCATTATTCGTAAAGATAAGCGTTGCCGCAGTCGTCCCTGTACTACTAGTCACATTTAAAGGACCTGTAAATGTTTTATTATCAATCTGAGTAAAGGTATGTTTTTTAAAGGCTGAGGTATCGAATTTTAGATTATAGCTTATGGGATTTGAGGGCTGCTCGAAAAACGTACCGCTAATAGCGCTTGCTTTATAATTACCTGTAATCGTAATATCGCTTGAACTGCGAGAATTGCTACCATCATAGGAATAATTTTTTCCTAATGCTGTAAATTTATCATTATTAAGTAATACTGACTCATTAGTCTTCATGAAACCAGCAAGATTCTCATCACCACTTGGTTGAAGAATTTCTATATAGGTAATCCATAACTTCCTATCATCATCCACTAGACCATATAAAAGCTCATCTTCATCGTCAGTACCTTCATAGAAACCTGGCATTAGTGTAACAGTCTGTGTCGGGTCAGGATTAGGGTTAGGGTTAGTAGTAGAGTTGGAATCTGAATCGTCGCCGCCACAACCTAAAAGGACAGTGCCAGCTAATAAATACAGCGCTATTTTCTTCATTGGAGTATCCTCAGGTTATTTAACGACAAGGTAATATTAAATATATTAAACGACAATCTCATTATATTCATATAAGTACATATATACTAACTATTTAATTCTTGATTCTCACAATTTTTGTAACACCCAAGTTTTTTATAAATATAATCAGCTCATCCAAAAAAACATGAAACCAATGACTATAAATATTCACTCTATATAAATACCATTTTTAAAACATAAAAAAAGCCCCAATCATTGCTGATTGGGGCTTTTCGAATTTGGCGGAGACGGAGAGATTCGAACTCTCGAAGGGCTATGAACCCTTGTCGGTTTTCAAGACCGGTGCATTCAACCGCTCTGCCACGTCTCCATTTGTGCATCATTATAGCGATCTGAAATGAGAATGCAAGCAGTAATCTTAAAAAAGTTAAATTAATTTATTAATAGCTTTTAATTTCTTGTCTAAGACTTGCTTGAGGCAAGATGCAAGCACATATCTAGCATGCGATTGGCATAGCCCCATTCATTGTCATACCAAGCAAAAACCTTATGCTGTTCACCTACTTGCATCAGCTGTTGACCATCAATGATGAGCGATTCAGTCTGATGAATAAAGTCACTTGAAACCAATGGCTCATCGGTATAAGCCATAATATTTATCAAACTACCCTCAGTGGCAGTTTTTAATGCGTCTCTAATAGCCTCAATACTAACGTTTGGCGTATCGAACACGAAAGTCACATCAATGGCCGCCACATCAATGGTTGGCACGCGGATAGAGTGACCATTTATCTTACCTACCATATTAGGCAGCACGCGCTCCGTAGCAGCGATACTGCTTGAAGTCGTAGGAATAATATTATAACCGGAGGCTCGCGCACGCCTTAAGTCACGATGCGCTTGATCTAGCACAGTTTGATCAGCAGTCACTGCATGAATTTCAGTCATCATCGCGGACTTGACGCCAAACGCCTTCTCAAGGGTATCAATCAGCGGTACCAATGCTTGCGTGGTACAAGAGACGCTCGATATAATCGGCAAATCACGCGTCAATGTGTCGCTATTGACGCCCATCACGATACAAGCATCGACATGGTCAAAGGGAGCCGCACCGATAATTACTTGTTTAGCACCCGCCTCTATGTGCAAACTTGCCTGCTCGTATGAGCGATAATGTCCGGTACACTCAAGCACCACATCGACCTGCAAATCTTTCCATGGCAGTGTTGTCGGGTTTTCTCTTGATAATAAACGGATGCAGTAAGTGAGGTTGTTTTTGGTCAAGCACAGCTGAATGTCGTTTTCTGCCGCTGCACAGGGTTTTTGCTGACGATCGGTGATGCCATCTTGTACGATATCAGCAGTAACGCCCAATCGACTCAAGCGTCCATGTGTACTATCAAACCTGAGTAGATGCAATAACGTCTCAGCCGGCGCCAAATCATTAATCGCCACCACATGAATGGCACGTCCTAGTACCTCAAAGCGCTCTAATAACGCGCGCAATACATTACGTCCAATGCGACCAAAACCATTGATAGCCACTCGTAAAGGCTGAGTCTGGTCACTGGTCGTATGAAACCCTGCTGTAGCAGGGTTAGATGTCAAACGGTAAGTAGCACTAGAAAAATCAGGCATAACAAATTATCGCTATAAGATATAAAAAAGAATTGAGCGCTGCAAGTTCAACGCTAAAATGGAGTACAACCAATAGAATACTAACGGAACTTAAGACTTCTTATACAAATGATTTGTTAAATGCTATGGCGTAATAAAAATCAGTGCCAAGCGAATCGTATTATAGTCAATACTCTGCTTTAGATGATCATATATCGGACGCAGCTTAATACTGCCATCATCATTAAAGTCGTTTGGATTATTAGCGACTTTAATTGCCACATAGGCATTGCCAACCGCCGTCATTACCTCGTCCTCTGGACGCAGATGATCACAAGCCAAGCTTGGATCTTGAGATTTTAAGTCACCAATATGGCGCATAATCGTTGATTGTGAAAGCTGCCGTGCTTGAGAAATTTCCGCAATAGACAAGCTTTCCTCTAATAACAGCCGCGTCGCTAATAATGTACTGTCCGACTTATCAGAAACTTGATTGCCCAATTTCTGTTTTTTATCTATTTGAGCTTGCTGCTGTTCGCGGCGCTTTTTTTGTAGGTTAGCGTAGGCATCAATTATTGACTTGCTTAATGTACCGCCTGATTTAAGAATGAATTTCTCATGTGATTGCGTCATGCTCTCTTCATCAAGCATCGCATAATTTGCATCCGCTTCATCAGACAGCGCTAAAAAGCGCTTATCCGCACCGCGCGCTAGTGGATCAAGCTGCAAGCTCATGTCATTCATACCGAGCAGCTGTAAGCCTGCCAGCGACTTAAGTCGTGATAATGCCACATAACCCTGCCCAAGCTCAAAGGTACGTGACAAGTCAATTTCAGCGGCATCAAGCGTCATACCTTGCGACTTATGAATGGTAATTGCCCAAGCCAGACATAATGGCACTTGCTCATAGCTCGCCAGCACTTCACCCGTTTCATCTTCGATGATCCACTCTTCAGGCTCAGCAATAACCTCGCGTCCTGAATTGAGCCTAACCACTGGCATTTTTTGTGTCGTTGGCTTTTTAGCTTTTGGCTTCTCTTTATCTTTTTTGGCTTTTTCTTTTGCGCTTTTATTATCTTTAACTGTATCAGTACTGTCATCATCGTCTTCAATTAAATCATCACTATTGTCTTTACTGTCATCAACTTTGACGGCAGCAAAACCAATCAACTCACCCATGGTGCCGTTGGACACGCCAAGTTCGGTATTGTTTTTAATAAACATCACCTTTGAGCCAACTTTGAGAGTCAAGTCATCTTGAGTACGTACGGTCTTTTTTAGTGTCTCAACCAGCTTAGTGTCACCAACAGACGTGGCTTCAAAGCGCATCATCTCACCAGATAACGCCGCCAACTCTTTATCATTAATTTTATTAACGTTGAGATTATGTGTGTATAGCCGTGTGCGTTTGATATCAACATCTTGATCGTAAGTAGCTTCTAGAGCAGCTATCGCTTCAAAGGTCACTTCTTGACGGCGGATTTGATTCAGAATATCGTCCAAATCAAGCCCGCCATTGGCCGCTTCGCTCACTTGACGATGTTGCTCGGATAAATAGCAAATATGAAACTTGGCATCGAGCCACGCCTCAGACATAAAGGCAAACTTCTCACGATTGCTCTCGCCCTTACTACCAATCGGTGGTAACTGAAAAAAGTCCCCTGCCACCACCACTTGAATCCCACCAAAGGCTTTATCATTCTTACGCACATGCTTAAGCACTTGGCTGACCAGATTAATCTGCTTGGCATGCAGCATCGATATCTCATCGATGATAAGTACTGCCGTATCTTTTAATCGGTCCGCCAAAAACTGCTTACGCGATAAATTGCTCAAATCACGGTCAGACAGCTCATCTTTGATACCGATACCCGACCAGCTATGAATGGTGGTGCCGTTCATATGCGTCGCGGCGATTCCAGTACTGGCGGTGACGGCAACAGGCACACGGCGTGCGCGCAGGTAATCAATATATTGGTTGAGAGTATAAGTCTTACCTGAACCTGCTGAGCCAGTCAAAAAGACATTTTGACCCGTTTTTAAGATATCAAGAGCAGAAGATTGACGCATATATCCAAACCAACCAATAGTATAAGAAAAGAAAGCTGCCATGATTAAAAAGATAACCATAACGAGCTAAAAGTATTTGACCACAATTATAGCAGCTACATCCGTTTTGCAAACCACTTTAACCACAACACCTCACATAACTTTAAGTTATGTGATACAAAATATATCATTATAAAAAGTCATTATCACTCTGCCTTAAAGCTCAGTACGATAGAGTGGTAGCTTGGTCAGGACGACCAGACATTTATTCTTAAGTCATTTATTCTTAAATAGCCATAATACACAACAAGGAGTCGTTAATGTTATACGCCTATCCCAATACTGAAAACAGTCCCGTCCAATTCCGCAAAAAATATGATAACTTTATCAATGGTGAGTGGGTTGCGCCAATCGATGGTGAGTACTTTGATAACTCGAGTCCAATCGACGGTAAAGTATTCTGTCAAGTTGCGCGCTCTAAAGCTGCTGATATCGAAGCAGCGCTAGATGCCGCTCATGCCGCCAAAGACGCTTGGGGCAAAACCAGTGTCGCCGAACGCTCCAAGATGTTGCTCAAGCTTGCCGATGGTATCGAAGCCAATTTAGAGGCAATCGCTATCGCCGAGAGCTATGAAAACGGTAAACCTGTACGTGAAACCCTTGCCGCTGATATTCCAATCGCAATTGACCATTTACGTTACTTCGCTGGCGTTATCCGCGCGCAAGAAGGTGGCATCAGCCAAATTGATGAAGATACGGTTGCCTATCATTTTCATGAACCTCTAGGTGTCGTCGGTCAAATCATTCCTTGGAACTTCCCTATTTTAATGGCGATTTGGAAAATTGCTCCTGCCCTTGCAGCTGGTAACTGTGTCGTCCTCAAGCCTGCCGAGCAAACCCCTGCTTCTATTTTGTACATGCTTGACTTAATAGGCACCGCGGACATTCTACCTAAAGGCGTACTGAACGTCGTTAACGGCTTCGGTGTTGAAGCCGGTAAGCCAATCGCTTCCAACCCTCGTATCGATAAAGTTTCCTTTACTGGTGAGACCACCACTGGCCGCTTAATTATGCAATACGCCAGTGAAAATATCATTCCAGTAACGCTAGAGCTTGGTGGGAAGAGTCCAAACATTTTCTTTGCCGACATCATGGATGAAGACGATGACTTCTTAGATAAAGCGGTTGAAGGCTTGGTTATGTTTGCGCTGAACCAAGGTGAGGTATGTACTTGCCCGTCACGCGCCCTCGTTCACGAAAGCATCTATGATGAATTTATGAAACGCTGTATCGCCCGCGTTAAAGCCATAAAAATGGGTAATCCGCTCGATACAGAAACCATGATCGGTGCCCAAGCCAGCTCTGATCAGCTAGAAAAAATCCTATCTTATCTGGATATTGGTAAAAAAGAAGGTGCAAAAGTCCTAGTAGGTGGTGAGCTCGCCAAACATGATGGGGATATGGCAAACGGTTATTATGTACAGCCAACCATCTTTGAAGGCACCAATGATATGCGTGTATTCCAAGAAGAAATCTTTGGTCCTGTGCTTGCCGTCACTACTTTTAAAGACGATGAAGAAGCAATGGCTATCGCTAATGACACCTTGTATGGTCTTGGTGCTGGCGTATGGACACGTAACGGCACTCGCGCTTATCGTTTCGGTCGTGGCATTAAAGCCGGTCGCGTTTGGACCAACTGCTATCACCTCTATCCTGCGCATTCAGCGTTTGGCGGTTATAAGCAGTCTGGTATTGGTCGCGAGAACCATCTAATGATGCTTGATCATTATCAGCAAACCAAAAACATGCTGGTCTCTTATAGTCCTAAAGCGATGGGGTTCTTTTAAGCCTCTTTTTGAAAGCACTTTATGGCAAAACTATAAAGTGCTCAATTGGTGTTTGCATAGCGTTATAACTTAAGCAACAGTAATGAGGAAAAAGTAAAATGAGTGATAAAATGAAAGCGGCCGTTTTACATGAGTTCGGACAACCATTACAGATTGAAGAAGTAGATATTCCGACACCAGGTGCTGGTGAAATTGTGGTCAAGATGCAAGCATCAGGCGTTTGTCATACTGACTTACATGCCATTGAAGGAGACTGGCCAGTAAAACCTAGCCCACCATTTATTCCTGGACATGAAGGCGTAGGCTTGATAACCGCTGTTGGCGAAGGCGTTACCCACGTCAAAGAAGGCGACCGCGTCGGGGTTCCTTGGTTGTACTCTGCCTGTGGCCACTGTACGCATTGTCTAGGCGGCTGGGAAACCTTATGCGAGAAGCAGCAAAATTCTGGCTATTCGATTAACGGTAGTTTTGCAGAATATGTTCTAGCCAATGCAAACTATGTCGGCATTATTCCTGAAAGCGTTGACTCTGTTGAGATTGCACCCGTTTTATGTGCAGGTGTCACTGTCTATAAAGGTCTTAAAATGACCGACACCAAGCCAGGCGATTGGGTCGTCATTTCCGGTATCGGCGGACTAGGTCATATGGCAGTTCAATATGCCATCGCGATGGGTCTCAACGTGGCTGCGGTCGATATTGATGATGATAAACTTGCATTTGCTAAAAAACTGGGCGCAAAAGTCACTGTTAATGCAAAAAACACTGACCCTGCTGAGTATCTACAAAAAGAAATAGGCGGTGCTCATGGTGCACTAGTGACAGCAGTATCTGCAAAAGCTTTTGATCAAGCGCTTGGCATGTTACGACGCGGCGGTACTTTGGTTTGTAATGGTCTACCAACCGGTGAGTTCCCAGTATCAATTTTTGATACTGTTTTGAACGGGATTACTATTCGTGGCTCGATCGTTGGTACTCGTCTCGACTTACAAGAGTCGCTAGATATGGCGGCGGCAGGCAAGGTAAAAGCCACAGTTGCCGCTGAACCACTTGAGAATATCAATGATATCTTTGAACGTATGCGTAATGGTAAAATTGAAGGTCGCATCGTCATTGACTATAGCATGTAGTTTTTTCTTATGACCTTGGCTTAAGCCAACATTATCTTAGGCCACACTAAGTACAAACCATAAGTCGTATCGTTTTCACTCACATGTTATAAATGATGTGAATGAAAATTATACGGCTTTTTCTATTCTTATTTAGTGTAGCCGTAAGCTATGCTAATTATTTTAAGTAAAAAACCTTCTACAGCTATATTTTAATGATAAGGAAATCATTATGAAAGTCACTGCGACAGAATCTTGTAAAGAGCTCATTGAATTATTAAAATCCAAGCATGGGGAGTTGATGTTTCACCTATCAGGTGGCTGCTGCGATGGTAGCTCGCCGATGTGTTATCCATTAGGCGAGTTTAAAGTGGGCGGTCAAGACGTGCTCATTGGTGAGCTCGCTGGCTGTCCGTTTTATATGGGTAAGCCGCAGTATAAACTATGGCAACATACCGATTTAACCATCGATGTAGTCAACGGACGCGGTGCGAGCTTCTCACTTGAGATACCAGAAGGAAAACGATTTATTGTGCGCTCAGAAGTCTGTGCGGTATAACATCATATTAAATAACGACAAACGTAAACCTAGCTTCGCCGCACTGTTCTGCTATATTATGTTTTGATAAAGACACGCTCTAGTCATTTTTATTTTGTTATTTCAGCAAAATAATAGATACTGTAGAGCGTACCCTATTTTAACAAGCGCGTTTTAATAAGCATGGATGCTACAAGGAATATAAAATGGAATTTGAAGCAAGTTTTGATTACGTCATCGTTGGCGGTGGTTCTGCAGGTTGTGTGCTTGCCAGCCGCCTTACAGAAAACCCAGATATCAGCGTTTGTTTATTAGAATACGGTGGCGACGGTAAAGATCTTGCTATTCGTGTCCCTGCCGGGCTGATTTTGATGGTACCGGGAAAACCGCTTAAATTAAACAATTGGTGTTTTCATACCACGCCGCAAACGCATCTCAATAACCGCCGCGGCTTTCAACCACGTGGGCAATGCTTGGGCGGCTCATCCGCCATTAACGCGATGATTTATACGCGCGGCAGTGCGCTAGACTATGAACACTGGGTTGAACAAGGCTGTAGCGGTTGGGGTTTTGATGATGTGCTACCCTATTTTATCAAAGCAGAAAACAATATCCATGGTGGCGATGACCTGCATGGTGATAGTGGACCGCTGCATGTTAGCGACTTACTCAGTCCACGCGACATCTCAAAAGCATTTGTAGAAGCGGCCGTTGCCAATGGTCTTGACCGTAATGAGGATTTTAATGGCAAAAAACAAGACGGTGCAGGATTGTATCAAGTCACGCATTTTCATGGAGAAAAGCAAGGTCAACGCTGCTCTGCCGCTGCCGCTTACCTGCATCCGGTACAAAGCCGACCAAATCTAACCGTTATTACCCACGCACAAGCTAACCGCGTTATCCTTGAAGACAAACAAGCGACTGGTGTCGTCTATGAAAAAGATGGCGTTGAACATACCATTATGGCACGTCATGAAGTAATATTATCAGGCGGTGCTTTTGGCTCGCCTAAAGTCCTAATGTTATCAGGTATTGGTCCTGCTGAGCATTTGCAGTCTCACGGCATCGATGTGGTGGTAGATGCACCCGAAGTTGGGGGTAATCTACAAGATCATCTGGACGTCGTATTTGATTACGAGGTGAATACCACCGATGTCATCGGGGTCGGCATGGCGACTATTCCAACCCTAACCAAAAGCATTCGACAGTGGAGAAAGGATGGTACAGGCCTCTTGTCTACCAACTATGCGGAAGCGGGCGCATTCTATAGCGTCGGTGATGATCCAAAAGAATGGCCAAATACTCAGCTACACTTTGTCATCTCTCGTGTCATTAATCATGGTCGTGATATCAAACGCGGCTTCGCTGTTTCTTGTCACACCTGTTACCTACGCCCTGAAAGTCGCGGTACGGTCAGACTAGACTCTGCCAATCCCTCTGACGCCGTATTGATAGATCCAAACTATCTTTCTAACCCCAAAGATGTAGAGTATATGGTAGCAGGCGCGGAGCGTGCGCGAGCCATCATGCAAGAATCGCCAATGGCCAAATATATTACCGAGGATTACCCTGCTCCTTATATCGAAAAAGACGGCATGCTGGGTTATATTCGTAATAGATCAGATACTATCTATCATCCTGTCGGAACTTGCCGTATGGGTTCAGATAACGATTCAGTGGTCGATTTAGAATTAAAGGTGCGAGGCGTCAGTGGATTACGAGTGATTGATGCGTCAATAATGCCGACATTAATCAGTGCCAATACCAATGCACCGACTATCATGATTGCCGAAAAAATAGCAGACCTTATCAAGGCAAACCACATGAATAAAGAGCCAGTGTCTGCTTAAAATACGTTGCTTCCAAGATTAAGGTTGCTTACATTGTTAAAATGCGCGGTTAATGAAAAAAATTCAGCTAATATAGCTGAACATGGTGATTTAGTGTTAATCGATGTTCATCACACCGCGACATTTTGGAAATTGACGACAACCATAAAAGCGCTGACCGTGGCGCTGACCTTTTTTCGTGACGCGTTTTACCATCTCACCGCTACATTTTGGGCAAGCAGGTGTCTCAGGCGATACAGCGGGATTATCAACCTGCTTAATGACAGAGTGTTCAGTAATTTTAGGCTCAGGTTCTAAAACAGCGAATGGTGTGAGAAAAATCATATCCTCATTGGTCAGCTGAATGTTGGCAAGATTAGTAGAATTGATAGGCTGATCATGGCTAGCCGAAGCAATCGGTGCATCAACGTGCTCAACCGCCGTTTGACCAGACCATCGAAATACTTCTCTACTTTTAACAATTTCTGTGTTTGTTGGCTCAGGTGTAGGCTTAGTAACTGACTTATTACTTGAATTAATATTTGGGTTCTTACTTGAAGTCTTATTTGAATGGCTATGCTTGTCTTTTAAATAGGCTTTATGCTGCCTATTGGTTTTCCAAGATTTGTTAAATCTATTGCTTTCAATCTGCTCAACGATAGCCTCGACTGCTTCGTCGGTTAATAACTTATCTTGTTTTTTCTTCACATAAGATGCTATGCCACTCGTCAATACGTGCTCAGGTAACTCATCACGAGTCTTAAGCTCACACTCACCAATGAAAGCAATCATCGAATGGAAGTAGTTTAACTCCAGCTCTAGCAAATCTGCTAGCGTCTTAATATGTAAATAATTCTGGTGTAATGGGTTTTGGAATTTATACTTACGACCCATAATAACTTGCGTCCACTGCCTCTGCTTCTCATTGCCAAATATCCAGCCTTTATAGTTTTTGGTTTCAATCACAAAAATACCATACACGGAGACGATGACATGATCAATCTGGGTACTACCGCCATTAGCTAATGGTAAGGTAATATTGTTTAGGCGATGATAGACGTCTTTTTCAAGCTTTAGCCACATGGCAACATTGATAACTGTTTCGCCTAAAACGCCTTTGAAGCTGGACATAAGGGACATGATTTCTTCCAATTTACAGGGGATAAAAACACCTATTCTAAGCGGTAAATAACTATTGATGCTTACTTATTTAATGGCTTATAACTTTAATAATACATTGCAACAGCCTAGTTGTAGTACGCTATCGAATTATTACTAATCACATAAACCACCAAAAATTGCATAGATTAGCGCAAAGCCTCATAAAGTATTTTAATTAAAAAGTATCTTTAGTAAAATTATCTTAAGTAACGATAATTTTTATATTACCCTCTGGATTATACCTATGAATACACATGTCACTTCTTTGCTGAAAATTACACTAAGCACCTGTCTATTAGTATCATTACCAGCAATGGCGCTGGCCGCGACCATTCCACAAAAATGGAAACTGGATGTACCAAAAACCAATGTGGACTTTGAGGTTAAGTATTTGGGTAAGGCAACCACCGATGGTAAGTTTAATAAAGTGAATGGCGCTATTAATTATGATGTAAAAAACCCAACAAGTACGACTATTAATTTTACCGTTTATACCGACAGTATTGACACTGATCGCGGTTTTAGAGATTCATTTTTACGTCGAAAAGAGCTGCTTAATACCAAGCAACACCCAACCATGACTTTTGTATCAAAAAAAGTAAGTATGATTAACCCTAAAGAAGCCCATGTAACTGGTGACTTTACAGTGCTGGGTCAAACCAAACCATTAACCGTTAGAGTAAAACTATCAGACGTCGAAAATGATCCTGTCACCTCTAAACCTACTTTGAAGTTTCGTGCGACGGGTTTGGTAGATCGTTATAGCTATGGTGTCACGGCTTTTCCAAAAATGATTAGTAATATCATCCCGCTTGAGATATCAGGAAAATTAATTGCTGCTAATTAATAATAAACAGACGTAAAAAAGAGTGGCTAGGATATGGTTATATACTATAGTTAGTTCTAAATAAAAAGAGTACAGCCATTACAGCGTGCTACTGGTATAAATTCTCCTTGCGTGCTGCGTTCCCAGAGGCTGCACAAAATTCACCCCAGTAGCACTGTATTTATTTTATAGTGGATTGACTATACTCAATAGCATAACTATAAGAGTAAGTAAGGAAGCCTGCTATGATCAATTACAAAAATAATGTAATTAAGCTATGCCCCATATTTAGCATTAAGGTAGCTTGCATCGCTATACTAGCCATAACTAATGTCCAAGCTAACGACTCTACTGGATATATCGGTACGGGCGGTGTTGCGTATCTGAAAAATAAGAATATCAGCATGCATAGCGAAGATTTATATATCTCAAAAGATAAAATTCGCGTCAATTATGAATTTAAAAATCTAAGTAATAAGGATATTACCGAGACCGTCTTATTTCCTATGCCAGCTGTACCTAGTTTTACAGACTCAGATTACGCTGATACAAATGCCACTTATGATAACTTTAAAGTTTGGGTCAATGGTCAAACTATCAATCCTGACTTGCATGTCCGCACTTTTATGCACCCGATTATCGTCAAAGATGGCGATAGAACCTATGCGGAAGAGTCTATTGATACGACTGAAATATTCAAATCCTGCGGTCTTAACGAGGCTGATATGATGGGACCTTGGACCTATCAAGTTGATACTGAATACGTCAATCAACAGCTTTTAGATTGTGATAGTAAGGCATTAGATAAATTCATCTATGATAAAGAAAGTCTTTATATACCTTGGGACTCGCAGGTGATTTATAGTTGGGAGCAAAAATTCAAAGCTAATACTACTACCAAGATTAAGCATGCTTATACCCCTTTAGTAGGAGGTTCGGTGCACTTAGGTACAGAGCAGTTTAAAGATTTTTGTGTAGATGATGCAACTCAGCGAGGATTTAACAAGAATGGCGGTCGTCCCTATCATGCTTTAAGCTATATCCTGACTACAGGCGCAAACTGGGCCAAGCCTATTGCTAATTTTAAACTTACCGTAGAACGCGACTCTAATGAATTAGTATCGTTTTGCTGGAAGGGTAAGGGTAAAATCAAAAAGGTAAGCCCGACGACGTTTGAGATTAAAGAATCTAATTTTATTCCAACGCACGATTTCGATGTGGCTTTTATTATGAAGTAAGGGTTAGTTTGTAGGGTGCATTTAGCGCAACCTACCTTCGTTATTCTTATTTATTAACAAAAATTTTAAACTCGTCATCATTTTCAATTTTTATCATCTCTAATTTTTCGTTAGTTAGCTTTTCGATATAATCGTATAGCATTTCGTTTGGAAATACTCCATTACTTGCTTTTAAATCTAGTTGTGTAATTAGATCACAACTTTTTGTGGCTTCTTCAATTTCAAATGTATGGCAAATTCCTCCTACAAAGCTCTCTCGAATAGATACTAGGTAGCTAATAGCCTCCTCTAGATCATGACTATTATTTTCTAAAAAGTTTTTAAAAGATTTATCTCTAATTTTAATAGCTTCTGAGGATAACTTTTTACAGACCCAGTAACTTCCAAATCCTGCTTTCTCAGACTCATCTATGACCTTTTCAATCTTTGAATGTTTTGCCTTATTGATATAAACCTCATCTACCGATAAACCAGTCTTCCAAACTCCACCTTGAGAATATTTAGCCAAAGCAAAACTTGCATACTCAATATCTTTATAGTTATTTGTTAAAAAGATATTAAAATTTATCTTCGCTTTTTTCTCAGCTGCTACTTTCATGCTATTTTCATAAGCGTGATATAAAAAAAGTAATAAAATAATTATACCAATAGAAATAAGCCAAATCATAATACACCCAATAATTTAAGATTTAAGGTATGTTAACTATAATTGATTTTATATCTATAATAAAACAATATCAGATCCAAAATCAAAAATTAAACCATAAAAAAAGAGCTACCAGATTAATCTAGCAGCTCTTTTTTAAACTCAAAAACTAAGTCTTCATTAAACCAAACTATTCACCGCCTCAACGACTGCTTCAGTGGTGATACCAAACTCTTTATATAGCTCATCTGCTGGCGCTGATTCACCATAAGTGGTCATGCCGATGACTTTGCCATCAAGGCCAACGAACTTAAACCAGTAGTCTACATGCGCCGCTTCTACCGCCACACGAGCACGGATATTGGCAGGTAATACCGCTTCACGGTAGTTGGCATCTTGCTCACTAAAGATTTCAGCACATGGCATAGAGACTACACGCACACCAACGCCATTTGTGCTCAATGTTTCGTACGCTTGCATCGCAAGACCAACTTCTGAACCAGTAGCAATGATAATTGCTTGTAGCTCGCTCTGCTCTTTGGCAAGTACATAACCACCTTTGGTAATGTTAGCGACTTGCTCGCTTTCACGTGCTTGGTGTGGCAAACTTTGACGGCTAAAGATCAATGCTGATGGATTATTTTCCGACTTGATTGCTTCAACCCAAGCGCTGGCAGATTCCGTCGCATCACAAGGACGCCATGTACGTAGATTCGGCGTGGTACGTAAGCTAGTTAATTGCTCAACGGGCTGATGGGTTGGACCATCTTCACCTAAGCCAATAGAATCATGAGTATAAACGTGGATGACACGCTGCTTCATGAGTGCGCCCATACGGACGGCGTTACGCGCGTATTCCATAAACATAAGGAAGGTTGCGACGTAAGGGATAAAGCCGCCATGTAGTGCGATACCATTAGCAATCGCGGTCATACCAAATTCACGTACGCCATAATAGATATAATTGCCAGCGTCGTCGTCTTGAATGCCTTTAGCGTCTTTAAATAACGTAAGGTTCGAGCCAGCAAGATCCGCTGAACCGCCTAACAACTCTGGCAATAATGGTTGCAAGGTATTAATTGCGTTTTGACTGGCTTTACGGCTAGCAACATCACCGCCCTGCTCTTGGGTTTGCTGAATATAGGCTTGCGCTTGCTGCTCAAAATCAGCTGGCAGGTCACCATTTAAACGACGTAATAACTCAGTAGCAAGCTCTGGATAAGCTTTTTTATAGGCTGCAAAATTCGCATCCCAGTTCCTTTGTAATACATCGCCTTTGACTTTACCATCCCACGCTTCATAGATTTCATCATCTAATTCAAATGGTGCATGCTTCCAAGATAAGGCATCACGTGTTAAAGCAATTTCGTCATCACCCAACGGCGCGCCATGACTAGACGCTAAGCCTTGTTTATTCGGGCTTCCCGCACCAATCGTGGTTTTGCAAATAACTAAGCTTGGCTTAGTAGTTTCTTTAATCGCTTGATCAGTCGCTTTAGTAATCGCATCAGCATCATGACCGTCGACCTTGATAACTTGCCAGCCATACGCTTCAAAACGCGCTTGCGTATCGTCAGTGAACCAACCGTCGACATTGCCATCGATTGAAATACCATTGTCATCATAAAAGAATACCAGCTTGCCTAATGCTAACGTGCCAGCTAATGAGCAAACTTCATGGCTGATACCTTCCATCAAGCAACCATCGCCTAGAAAAGCATAAGTATGATGATCGACGACGTTATGTCCGTCACGGTTAAACTGTGCCGCTAGTGTCTTTTCTGCAATTGCAAAACCGACGGCATTAGCAATACCTTGGCCTAATGGGCCAGTCGTGGTTTCAATACCCGGTGTATAACCAAGTTCAGGATGACCAGGGGTTTTTGAATGTAGTTGGCGGAAGCCTTTTAGGTCATCAACGCTAACGTCATAACCTGATAAATGTAGCAATGAATAAATCAGCATTGAGCCATGACCGTTTGACAATACAAAGCGATCACGGTTATGCCACTGCGGGTCAGCAGGATTGTGCTTTAAAAATTTGCGCCACAAAACTTCGGCAATATCAGCCATGCCCATTGGCGCGCCCGGATGTCCGGAGTTGGCTTTTTGAACTGCATCAAACGACAGTACACGGATGGCATTGGCTAATTTACGTTCGCTAATTGGAGCTGGCATAGAGTGTCCTAATATTCGGATAAGAAGTATGGAGGATAAGAGGAAAACCAATTGAACAGTAGAATAAGAGCGCGATAAACGCTCTTGAGAATAAGGTATTTAATTAAACGGCAATATTAACATATTTGCTATCAGCCAAGCCAAAAATGCGTTGGCAGGATGGTTTGTATTTAACAATCACTGGTATCAGTTTTGTTAAATAATCAACAATAATAGATTGCTAATAATAAGCTGCGAGCCAGCATAATGACTCACAGCTCATGCGGTAAATTTTGTTATTAAGCTAAAATCAACTCAGCACCGCCCATAAACGGACGCAATACTTCTGGAATCGTAACACTGCCATCGGCGTTTTGATGATTTTCCATAACTGCCAATAAAGTACGACCTACCGCTAAACCGGAACCATTTAACGTATGTGCCAAACTGGTTTGTTTGCCATCTTTAACTCGCGTGCCCATACGGCGTGCTTGGAAGTCGCCGCAGTTTGAGCAGCTTGAGATTTCACGATAAGTATCTTGGCTTGGTAACCATACTTCGATGTCATAAGTCTTTTGTGCGGCAAAGCCCATATCACCCGTACATAGCTGTACCACACGATACGGCAAATTTAATTGCTGCAATATATATTCGGCTTGCCCAGTCATAGCTTCTAGCAAATCATCTGACTGCTCAGCGCTGGCAATATTGACCATCTCAACTTTTTCAAACTGGTGCTGACGAATCAGACCGCGAGTATCACGACCGTGCGAACCGGCTTCACTACGGAAACATGGCGTATGCGCAGTGAACTTCAATGGCAGCTCTTTGATATCCAAACGCTCGCCACGTACCAAGTTAGTCATCGGTACTTCAGCGGTCGGAATCAGATAAAAATCTGTGCCATCATTATTGGTATGATTGGTTAATTTAAACAAATCATCTTCAAACTTTGGCAATTGACCCGTACCTTTTAAACTTTCAGAATTAACGATATAAGGAACATAGGTTTCTGTATAGCCATATTTGATGGTATGGGTATTCAGCATAAATTGAATCAAGGCGCGGTGCATCTGCGCGAGCTGCCCTTTTAAGACATTAAATCGACTACCCGTCAGCTTGGCAGCGGCTTCAAAGTCAAGCATCCCCAGCGTTTCACCAATATGAGTATGATCTTGAATCTCAAAGTCAAACTCACGTGGCGTACCCCATTTGCGCATCTCTACATTATCATCTTCTGAAGTGCCGACTGGCGTGTCTGCTGCGGGAATATTTGGTATCTGTAATGCCGCTTGATTAATACGCTCTTGCAAAGTACGCAGCTCGTCTTCGGCTGTTTTAATCTCACCGCTGACACTTTGCATTTCAGTAAGCAGCTCACTGGCATCTTCACCAGATTTTTTTAGTGCGCCCACTTGTTTAGCACCTGCATTACGGCGCGACTGCAACTCTTCGGTTTTGACCTGCAGAGACTTACGGTCGGATTCAATACTTTGCCAGAACTCAATATCAAGCGTATAACCACGGCTGGCCAATTGCTGCTGTAAATCTGTCAAATCACCGCGTAAGAGTTTTGGGTCAATCATAATAGGTGCCTGTAGCGCTAAAAGTGGATAAAAGGTTTAAAAAGAAAACAAAAAATTGGCTATGACGCCGTGTTGTTCGTAAAAATATATGGTAGCCACTATGATACCAAGACCCAGCAGATTTAACCATGTTTTGGCTGTTTTTTAGTTGTTTTTCGGCTGGGTTTTTAGCCGTTACTCATGATTTATAATCGGTTAGTTTTAGCTTAATGATAGGCTTTAAGGTTCATAAACCCTCATAAGCGGCGCCTATCTTTACTAATACCTTTAATATGGCGTCTATTAGTGAACAGACAGCCATATATGTTTCATTTAAGAGCAGTTTTCGGTAAGATAAGCGCATATCTTTATTCTATTTCCAGCCAAGTATTGCATCGCTGTTTACATTTGGCGCTTTTAATCCAACGCTTTTAATATAAGTATTTGAGAAACCTTTATGGCCCTGTACCCCTACACGCTACAACCTGTCGCCTTAAATATAACCGAGGCCGAATTTCACCAAGCACAGTATGAGCTATTTGCCAGTGCCAGTCCCTCATTTGGTCTGTCGAGTATTAAGACTAAAGAATGGGTGATTATGGCAGTTGTTGTGGTATTAGCCATTGCTGGTCTGGTTTTTTTGACCGGTTATTCGACCATTATTTTTTGGCTTATGCTAGCGTCTGTCGTTATTTATCTACTGGTTCGTACCCTTGGTTTCAAGTGGTATGTCAAAAGAGAGTTTGAAAAACAAGTCGCTGACCAAGAAATGCCAGATGAGATGCGCCAGATGAAACTGGGGGTGCAAAAGCACGGTCTAGTGATGGCAATGCCGGTCAATCAGCCTGATATGTTTAAAAGCAATCAGATGCGTGGCATGCAAATGCGTGCAGGTAACATGCAACAAGCCGTGATTCCTTGGAGCGCTGTTAAAAGTTGGGATGAAACAGATGACTATATCTTTATGATGTTTGAGATGAAGGGTCAGCAAGGTAGCCAAATCATCCCTAAGCGCCTACAAGCTCAAAAATTTCCCATCGATACCGTACGCCAACATTTACAAGAAGTCGTTCCAGCGAAAGGTTTGAATCCTGAAAGCCTACAACCACCAGCATAAACTTGATAGCTTAGATATGAGTAGTTTTGATAAATAAATCATAGAATTAAATTCATTGAATTTAACTTATTAATAATACTTTGCTATTATAATAAGCATCAACAGAGAAAGTATTGAGTACTGAAGATACAAGGCAATTAAAATAAAAAGCACTGAAATAAAAGTAGAGTGTGTAAAAACTAAGCCTATTTTAAGCATCATCAATTTATTTATAATTTTATGATGCTTAAAGACTCCTTTATACCAATTTACATAGTAATGAAGGATATGACTTGCTACACTCATAATCTTCTATATTTAGTCTTCCGTACTTAATTTATGAAATCAACACTCACATTATAAGGATAATATTATGAGTAATACTAATAATACTACTAACCAAATCGGTCTAGAAAAAGCAGATATGAGCGAAGTTATTGCCAAGCTCAATAGCTTATTATCAAGCTACCATATGTTCTATATCAACGTCCGTGGTTATCATTGGAACGTAAAAGGCGAGCATTTTTTTACCTTACATCCAAAGTTTGAAGAGCTATATACAGCCCTACAATTACAAATTGATGAAATTGCTGAACGTATCCTAACTTTAGGCGGCACGCCATTGCATGCCTATAGCGATTTTGCTCAGCATACGAGCATTAGCGAAGACAAAAACGTTAAAGACGGTACGACTTGCGTCAACGGTGTGGTTAGTGGTCTGCAAGCGCTGATCGCAGAGCAACGTCAAGTATCAGCGCTCGCGGTAGAAAGCGACGACCAAGGTACCGCTGATTTGGTTGATGCCTATGTGCAAGAGCAAGAAAAGCTTATTTGGATGTATAACGCCTTTTTGGGCTAATGATTCTATTGAAATCCAATAAGAATAATGACATTTAAAGCAATAAAAAAGCACCTAATATAGGTGCTTTTTTATTGGGCTTTTATAAATAAAAGCCTCTATTTTTGTATCCATTGACGCATTTTTTCACGTTCAGCAGGCGTTGCTTGTAGCCAAATTTGCATAAATTGATCCAGCGTATTGGTCGACGAACTAACGCTTGTGGTTTGAGTAGTTGTGGATAATACCCCAGTATTAACATTGCTTTGAGTAGTGACAGTCGGTTGATCTAGTGCTGCAATCGCACGCTGGTTTTGTAGTTCAGCATCACCGCTACCGCCAAATACTCCGCCCAGTGCTTTACCCAACCCTGAGAATAAGCTACCGTTATTGCCGCTGACACTTTGTTGACTGGCAACAACAGTATTGTTCTGTTGTATTGCCAACGTTGGACGCTCAGCATATTTCTTGGCCGCTGCATAGTCTTCTGGTTGGCTTGGCATGGTTAAGCGATAGGTTTGATTGTCTGCCATTTCGGCTGCGACACTGATATTCCCTGAGCGCAAATAGTCATGCTCATCACGGCGCAAGTTATATAGTCGATCATACTTAGCCGTAATCACATGTTTACCAGGCTGCAATGTGAATGATTTGGTTAAAGGCTGAAAGACACTCTGTGTGAGCTCTTGTCCGTTAATCGCAGTCACTTTGATATTGTCATCAACCAGCAAAGTCACTGCTGCTTGTGACAACATCGAGACAGAGCCAGCCCCAATAAGTAAAGCACTGATGGACAGTTTTTTGAGCAAAGACGCATTCGATTTCATAAGTTTTCCAGTAATAGTAAAAGCGTTTTGGATAGAAAGATTGGTGTTTTTCATGCTAGAAATCAAGTGGCATTGTATGCTGGGTATGCTGATCTTGATCGGCGGCATCATTATCTACTTGCGTCTCCTGCGCGATATCGGCAAGCTCTGCGGCAAGCGTCTGCTCATCGATAGTCCGTAGTGCATCACTGATAACCGCTTTGGATATATTACTACGGCCAAGATTAGAGAACATTGGCTGAATGTAGTTCAGCACCTCCATCATTGCCCCGATACGATGCGGTCCTTCGGTAAGCAGATGATTGATAATCCGCTCATCAAACTGCCAACCACGCCGACGTAAGATAGACTGCAATAATGCTTGACGGTCTGCTAGGTCATGACCAGTAGGTACTTTGAACGCAGGTGCTTGTGCTAAACGGGTGAGCAGATCTCTCAACTGAAAAGGCAATTCAGTCGCCGGTTTATTGGAGGCAAATAATAGCTGACGCTGTCCTTCACGGCTACGATTGATCAAATGAAATAAGGCTTCTTGCCATTGGCTACTTTGTTCAAGCACTTCTAAATCATCAATAGCAATCAGTGAAAAGTTCTCTAGTGATGACAACACATTGACATCGGTATGAATCAATTCATTCAATGACAAGCAAATCGCTGACTTGTCCATCTCAATAAATGACTCACAAATAGCGGATAATAAGTGCGATTTGCCAGTAGCAGGACTGCCAAATAGGTACAGCTGACCAATCAGGCCAACATGTAGCTGCCGCACTGCATCGATAATAGACATCCAACCCGGACCGGCAAAGTCGCTAAGACTTGCATCGTGCTTAATGTCCAGATTGAGACTTAGCTGCGCTTCTGCCATGAATCATCAACTCGGTTTGCGTAGCACAATCAATAAAAAGGCTAAACGACTAATATTTTTTAAACTGGCTTTAGTAAAATTCACTTTAACCAAAGCCAACCTAGTAACGGCTAATACCGTTAATACTGCGCCTATATATAACATATTTGCAAAATGACTGACAAGTCTTTTACTCATTAAGCCCAATCAATCGTCATTTATCAAATTTACAACTGCCTTTGACAGGTTATGCAACCTATTGGCTTCGGATCGATTCTACATTAACTGTAAACTAACTTTAAATATAGCGTCGCTCATTTTCTGTCAAATAAAGCCAACTGCTTGCGTCCTTTATAAAAATCAGTCGATTGATAATAACTATATAAATGACGGAATAAAACATTGAGAACAGCAGACACAGGCAGTGCAATCAGCATACCGACGAAGCCTAATAAACTTGCGCCCGCCAATACGGCAAAGATAACCCATAATGGTGATAGACCAATTTTGTCACCTAATAGCAGAGGCTGCAAGATATAGCCCTCCGCAGCTTGCCCGACCAAAAATGCACCAACAATCAATGATAGATACGTCCAATTTAAGCCAAACTGGAACAGACAGGCGATAATCGCCGCAATAAAGCCGATACCAAAGCCCAAATACGGCACAAAGCTGGCAACACCGGCAACCATACCAATAATCAGTCCAAGCTCAAGCCCGATAAGCTGCAGCTGCACGGCATAAATGGCGCCTAGTAACACCATCACCAGTAGCTGACCTTTAATAAAAGCCATCAGCGCACGATCACACTCTTGCGCAATCTGAATGACTGCTTTGCTATAATTAGCGGGGATGGCCATCTTCCATGTCTGTAAGCGCTGATCCCAATTAAACAAGAAATAAAAGGTCAAAATTGGTACCAATACTATGAGTCCCGCATTATTGATAAAGTTCATACTTGAGGCGAGTATTTGACTCATCATGGTACTGGCATCTTCAAACTTATAATTGGTTTGCATGTATTCAACCAATGTCTCAGAGAAACCTTTGGATTCCAACTCTGGCAAGCGTATGCGACCATGGCTAGCGAACCATTCACGTACCACTTCATTATACCAAGTTAAAACCTTGGGCAAATACTCCCATGCTGCTTGCAGCTGATGCCACAATGTCGGTATCAACCACCAAAGCAGCAGCACCATTCCCAAAGTAATCGTAGAATAAACAATAATAATCGCAATCCAGCGTTTGATATACTTTGATAAACGCTTTACCAGCGGATTAAATAAGTAAGCCAGCACAAAAGCAAAGATAAACGGTACGATGACCGGCATCATCAAATACAATAAAACCACCGCCACAACAATAGCAACGACAATAAATAAGCGTCGAAAAAAAGGGTCTATTGGTTGGTTTATCATGAAAAGTAATCCTAAGATTGGCTGATTTAAGTTAGTGGCTTGATCAAGATTGATTATATCTCTTATTAAACAATAACACCCTAATAGCAAACAGTTATTGACAATAAATTTAGCGTTCTATTATCGCAGAGTACAGTAAAAAAGCAGTCATTTTTTGTTTCTTAGTTTCCATGTTAGTTTTTATGCCAGCCTTATTATCAGTCTTTATTAAATATTAGCCAAGTTCAGTCAAATATAGGTCAAATAAAAGCAAGTTGCTTTGCGAGTAAGGGTCGTTTTTGGGTATAATGCGCGCATTATCTATAAAATTCACACGATCGACTCGCTTTGCTACTGACTGACCTTCATTCCCTATAAAATTTGTGAGATGACCATGAGTAATAAGCCTTCTTTAAGCTACAAAGATGCTGGCGTTGATATTGATGCTGGCGATGCGTTAGTTCAACGTATTAAATCCGTGGCAAAAGCCACCTCACGCCCTGAAGTTGTGGGCGGACTTGGCGGTTTTGGAGCGCTTTGTCGTATTCCGACTGGTTATACCTCACCTTTATTGGTTTCAGGTACTGACGGCGTGGGTACCAAGCTCAAACTGGCATTACAGCTGAATCGTCATGACACGATCGGTATCGACTTGGTCGCCATGTGTGTCAATGACTTATTGGTTTGTGGTGCTGAGCCGTTGTTCTTTTTAGATTACTATGCAACGGGCAAGCTTGATGTCGATGTCGCGGCTACTGTCGTTACTGGTATTGGCGAAGGCTGTAAGCTGTCAAATTGTGCGCTTATCGGTGGTGAGACCGCTGAGATGCCAGGTATGTATCAAGATGATGACTATGACTTGGCTGGATTCTGTGTCGGCGTGGTTGAAGAAACCGAAGTTATCACTGGTGAAAATGTCGCCGAAGGTGATGTGCTAATCGCCCTTGCTTCAAGTGGTGCGCATTCAAATGGTTATTCATTAGTACGTAAAGTTATCGAAGTCAGCGGTATTGACGTGACGAGCAGCGACGAGCAGCTAGATGGTCAGTCTATCCAAGACGCGCTGATGGCCCCTACTCGCATCTATGTTAAAGCGATTAAAGCCTTACAAGATACCCTTGGTAGCTCAGCTCTACATGCAATGTCACATATCACCGGTGGTGGCTTAACGGATAACTTACCACGTGTATTGCCGGATGATTTAGCGGCTAGCATTGATACCAATAGCTGGCAGTTCTCAGAACTATTCACTTGGTTACAAACCCAAGGCAATATCGCGCAAAGTGAGATGTACCGTACCTTTAACTGCGGTGTTGGTTTTGTCATCGTGGTTCCTAAAGACAAAGCTGAAGCGGCTATAAAAACTCTGAACGATGCTGGTGAAAAAGCGTGGCAAATCGGCGAAATGGTTAGCCGTGAAGCGGATGCTGTGGTGTACCGTTAATGTCAGATAGTCATGCAACTAGCCACGTAATAGTTAATAACAAGCCTTTGCGCATTGCCGTTTTGGTGTCTGGTAGTGGTAGCAACCTGCAAGTATTAATCAATGCGATGCAAGCAGCTGAATTACCGATTGAAATAGTAGGTGTCATCAGCAATCGTGAAGATGCTTATGCTATCACACGCGCTAAAGATGCCTCTATTCCTGTGGCGGTGCTATCTCACGTGGCAAGTGGCAAACGCATGGGGATCAAAACCTTTGAAAGTCATGCTAGTGAACAACTAAACGCTTGGCAGCCTGATTTGATTGTCTTAGCTGGTTTCATGCGTGTATTGAGTGGTTCATTTATCGATAGCGCGCCAGCGCCGATGATCAATTTGCACCCTGCTCTACTACCTGCTTATAAAGGTCTTGATACGCACCACCGTGCTATACAAGCTGGTGAACGTCATCATGGCTGTAGCATTCATGTGGTCACCGCAGAGCTCGATGCGGGTGCTGTTTTGACCCAAGCTCTGCTAGAAGTAAATCAGAAAGATAGTGCCGATAGCTTACAAGCATGCGTGCAGAAGCTTGAGCATCAATTGTTACCGTGGACGATATTGCTTATCGCTAAAGGTGTCATCAATTTAAGCAATCAAGGTAATGAGAATAAGGCTACTTATTTACCAGCCTTACCTTTAAAACTATGGTTAGATAAGTAGACATTAAATACGGTTAATCGATTTATTAAAAAAGCAGAACAATGATTAATTGTTCTGCTTTTTTATGTCTGCTTTAATCGCTATTTTTTATAGAAAAAAACACCCCGCTACTCAGTAACGGGGTATTTAAAATGCCATAAATGCCATAGCTAAAGAGATTTAAAATTAAGCAGGTTTTTTACCAACCACATGGACTGCTTTGATATTTACAAACTCTTTTATACCAAAGCCACCATGTTCACGGCCATAGCCTGAGTCCTTAACACCGCCAAATGGCAGTCCTGGATTGACCAAATCGTAGCCATTGATATAAACCATACCGGTATCAAAGTGTTTCTTAGCCAATTCAATCGCTTTTTCTTCATCTTTAGAGAAAATAGCGCCACCTAACCCATAACGGCTATCGTTAGCAATTCGGAACGCATCGTCTTGATCTTTAGCACGAATCAGCGCCGCAACGGGACCAAATAGCTCATCTTTATAAGCGGGCTGTTCTGGGGTGATGTTCTCTAGAATAGTTGGTGGATAAAACGCACCTGCCTTATCAGAGACTTCCCCACCTAGAGTAATGGTTGCGCCTTTTTTTACACTCTCTTGAACTTGTTTATGCAAGTTGTCACGCTGCTTACTACTTGACATCGGACCCACATCAGTAGAGTCCTCCATTGGATCACCTACCTTGTAGTTATTGAATTTCTCAATAACAAGGTCGCGGAACTTATCATAGACACTATCGACGACGATAAAACGTTTGGCAGCAATACAAGTTTCACCGTTATTGTATAAGCGTGCATGAGCACAGGTTGCCGCGGCTAAATCTAAATCGGCATCTTCTAATACAATAAATGCATCATTAGAACCAAGCTCCATGACGGTCTTCTTCAGTACTTTAGCTGCTTGTTGTGCTACAACACGACCCGCTACGTCACTACCCGTTAATGTGACACCGCGTACTTTCTCATGTTCAATCACTTTTCCAGATTGATCATGACTGATAATTAATGCTCGGAACAAATCATTTGGTAGATCAGATTCATGCATGATTTTTTCAATCAATAAGCCTGAACCTGTGACGTTAGAGGCATGTTTAAGTAAAATACTGTTACCTGCCATTAGATTGGCAATGGTATAGCGGAATACTTGGTAGGCTGGAAAGTTCCATGGCTGGATACCATAGATAATACCGATAGGATCATAGCTAATTAAACCCTGCTTAAGGCCTTCGATATCGCGCTTATCATCGGCTAGAGCGGCTGCACCTTCACTGGCGGTAAAATCACAAATACCTTTACATAAATCAACTTCGCCTAAGCTGGCTGCTAATGTTTTGCCACGCTCTTCGGTCATCAGTTTTGCCAATTCTTCTTTATACTTCATCAACGTATCGCCAATAGAATTAATCACTTTGGCACGCTCTTCATGGCTAACCAAACGCCAGTCCGAAAACGCCTTATGCGAAGCCTCGATAATTTTATTTACTTCATCATCGCTCATATAAGTATAGTCTTTAATGTCTTCACCCGTCGTCGGGTTCACAGTGGTAATATCTGCCATGATAATTATCCTTATTTATTTGTTTGTTCTAACATAGTTAAAATCATATTAACTAAGCACTGTTTATTAAGGTTAATAAAAATCTCGATATTGTTGCTTACCTTAATAATGACTGCTCTGCTTATCTTTTTTCTTAATAGACAATTATCATAACAAAGCATAGGGGTTGAAATTTTACAATTTATGAAGAAGTGTGCGTAAGATGTTAAGAATGTGACTGTACTAGTATTCATCACGATGAGATGTCGAGCAAAAAATCAGACAAATAAAAAACCAGCACAATGGCTGGTTTAAGAAATAACCTGGATAGATTATGGATAAAAGCTACTTAAGCTTGTGCTAAGTTATTTAATAACCTAGCAGCAGTACCACTAAAATAAGTGGTTAATAATCGGAATCTCTTGTGGTGGATTCTCTTCATCATCGACGATTTGACGTGCTACATGCATGATAAGCTGGCGCAACCAGCGATGCGCCGGATGATGCTGTAATAACGGTGACCACGCCATGGTCAGCTCAAATTCAGGGATAAAAAATGGTGGCTCGACCATCATAATGCTGTCGTTATTTGCCTGCATTTTTGCCACTCGAGTGGGTAAGGTTGCAACCAAATCTTTATTTGCCGCGAGCATTGCTGGCATTTGATAGTGACGGGTAAAGACACTGATTTGGCGTTTTTGTCCTAAACGCTGCAGCGCTTGATCGATAGAACCTAAGCCACCAGATTTCTCTGGATTGACACCGAATCCCACGCCCATACCAGTTTTAGAGACCCAGACGTGCTGCGCTTTAAGATAATTTTTAAGATTAAAGCGATGAGCATAAGGACTGTCAGAGGACAGTAGGCAGCTAAAGGTATCGCGCCATACCAACACTTGATGAAAACTTTGCGGTATTTCATTAAAACGGTTAATGGCCAAATCGACTCGCCCCTGCTCCATATCACGATATGAGACGTCCGATGGTGTCAAGAAATCCAAAATGACATTGGGTGCCTCTGATCGTAGCGCTTTTACCAATTTCGGTACCAAGGTCGCCTCAGCATAATCTGAAGTCATAATACGAAAAACACGCGAGGTACTATAAGGACGGAATTCGGTGCGCGGCTCTAACACTTGTGTCAAATCAGCCAATATCTCACGGATACGTGGCTGCAGCTCAAGGGCGCGTTCGGTCGGCGTCATACCTTCAGATGAGCGTACCAACAATGGATCATTAAACAGTTTTCGCAGACGCCGCAAAATATTACTCATAGCAGGCTGGGTAATACCAAGCTGCTCAGCGGCGCGCGTTACGTTTTTTTCTCGCAATAACACATCCAAATGTACCAGTAAATTTAAATCAACCCGCTGCAAATTCATATATTCGTCTCTTTACCTTAGAATAAATACTATTACAAACGCGGCAGATTTTGCCCTGCTATGTGGCAAAAAATTCTCTATAACAGTATGATTTAAGGATATTTTTGTGTTAATTATTTTGGAATATTCTTATTATAACTGAATTCACCCATCACAAGCCATTGTTTTACCTATACTATAACTAAATAAAATACCCAAGATAATAATCATAAACTAGATAAATCAAGGTAACCTAGCTATAGTGGCTAGCAAGCGCTTAGGGGGCAGTTGCTAAACGTTAGACCGTTAGCCTGCGTTTTAATGAATAAGCTACCAACTATATTTTATCGTATTTTTATGCATAAATACGGACATAAAATTTACTATATAACCTTACGCAAACTTAATTTTGTGCTCTGATTTGTCTTTAAGCTTGAATCAACACCTTATATCGTTTAGGGTAATAAGCACTTTGGTAGACGAATAAGTCTTATAAAATAACCATTTACCTCTGAAATAACAGTCCAAATAATACACCAAATAATAAAAGCTGACCAAAGCGACAGGTTTTTATTGCTTTTATGACGATTTTCTTATAGTTTAGTAGAGATTGCTAACGTAAGAGGTTTAAATTCTTACCTCTGCCAGCATCTTTATATATATACGGAAGTTATTTAAATTATTTTAACTTACTAATTTATACACCACCAATGGAGAAGTTTAGATGTCAACTGCATATAAATCAGCGATCGATTTAGTACGTGAACTAAAACAAAAGCACGGCAACTGGCAGAATATCAGTGAAGTCGATGCGGCACGTATGATGTCACAAAACCGTTTCAAAACGGGCTTAGATATCGCAAAATATACTGCAAAAATCATGCGTCAAGACATGGAAGAGTATGATAACGATAGCTCACAATACACCCAGTCTTTAGGTGCTTGGCATGGTTTTGTTGCACAGCAAACGATGTACGCTAAGAAAAAATACTTCGGTACGACGTCTAAAACTTACATCTACCTATCAGGTTGGATGGTTGCAGCACTTCGCTCTGAGTTTGGTCCATTACCTGACCAATCTATGCATGAGAAAACTTCAGTTGCTAAGCTAGTTGAAGAAATCTACACTTTCTTACGTCAAGCTGATGCAAAAGTATTGAACGATTACTTCCGTGAGCTAAACGCTGCTGAAGAAGCGGGTCAAGATACTGCTGCTATTTTAGAAAAAATCGAGAACTTTGATTCACACGTTGTGCCAATCATTGCTGATATCGATGCCGGTTTTGGTAACGAAGAAGCGACTTATTTACTAGCTAAACAGATCATCGAAGCGGGTGCTTGTGCACTACAAATCGAAAACCAAGTATCTGACGCTAAGCAATGTGGTCACCAAGCGGGTAAAGTTACTGTACCGCATGAAGACTATATCGCAAAAATAAACGCACTTCGTTATGCATTCCTAGAGCTTGGTGTTGAAGACGGCGTGATCGTTGCCCGTACTGACTCTGAAGGCGCATCACTAACACAAAAAATCCCAGTATCAAATGAACCAGGTGATTTGGCTTCTAAATACATCGATTTTATCGAAATGGAAGAAGTAACACTAGAAAATGCAAAAGAGAACGACAGCTTGCTTAAGCATAACGGCAAACTAGTACGTCCAGTGCGCCTACCTAACGGTCTTTACTCTTTCCGTGAAGAAACCAATATCGACCGTGTGGTACTTGACTGTGTTACTGCGCTTGAAAACGGTGCTGATCTACTATGGATCGAGACACCAACGCCAAACGTTGAACACATCAAAATGATGGTTGATCGTATTAAAGAGCAACAGCCAAAAGCCAAGCTTGTTTATAACAACAGCCCATCATTCAACTGGACGCTTAACTTCCGTAAGCAAATCATCGCTGAGTGGGAAAAAGCAGGTAAAGATATCTCTGCCTACAACAAAGATGACTTGATGAGTGCGGATTACGACGGTACTGAGCTTGATACCGCAGCTGACGAAGCAGCTAGAAACTTCCAACGTGATGCGTCACGTGAAGCGGGTGTATTCCATCACTTAATCACCCTACCGACTTATCACACTACTGCACTTAGCGTGCATGAGCTTGCTAAAGGCTACTTCGGTGAAGACGGTATGCTTGCTTATGCTGCTGGCGTACAACGTAAAGAAATCCGTGAAGGCATCGCTTGTGTCAAGCACCAAGCAATGGCTGGTTCTGACATCGGTGATGATCACAAAGAAATCTTCTCTGGTGACAACGCGCTAAAAGCTGGCGGCGGTAAAAACACAATGGATCAGTTCAAATAAGAACTAATCTATAAGCACTTTATAGCAGTAACATAAAAAGCCGCCTTACATCATGTAAGGCGGCTTTTTTATGCGTGTTCATTAGGTATTTCATTTAAGAACTTAGCTTTTAGTTAGAAGGCTTATTGTCGCCGCTATTATTATCATCTGTCTGATTCTTATTTAACTCTGCTGAGTATTTACGTACATGGTTTTTATCCATCAACTCACGCTTACGGTTTATTAGGTGTGCATCATTTTTGAATAATTTACGATAGAGGGCTTTTACCATTCTATAAATTAAATACAGAACACCAGCAAGTACGACTAACCACCACAATTGTATTAAGCCCAGTACAAAAGATCTCAGCATCTCCCAGCCATGTTTAAATGCTTGCTTCACTTGTGCACCAAAACTTGGACGCTCAGCATCTAATAGCACATCTAGATTTTGCGTGATTTCTTTATAACTGATATCCGGCTGCATAAAGGTCAAGCGGATGGTGCTGTATTTAACTTTGTCAATGATATCCATCTGCTCAAGCTTAGCCAGATCTTGCTGACGACGCGCGGCATAAGTGGCAGTGATAGCATCGACATTACTGCTTTGATCTTTATTGTTCTTACTATCTAGTCGCTCTTGGCTAAGCTCACTTGCCATATCGCTACCCAGCTGACTTGCCAGCTTTTCGCGATAAATATCTAAGGTAACGTCCTCAGCAGTAAATTCCTGCCCATTTAAAAAAGCCACTTGCGGTTGTAATTGTGCTAAAAACTTATTGATGTTGACACGCGGAACCCGAACCGTCATTTCAGCTTGACGAGTATAAGTGGTGATCGTAATATTTTTATCATCTTGTACAAAGGTACGGCTATCATTTGGATGGTTGCTAATATTACTGAGCGCCACATAACCACCCTGTTGCCGCGTTAAGTTCTCAATGGCAGCGCTACTCTTGACGACGTCTTTGACTTTGAAATTTGCACTTGCCGTTATTAACAGCTCTTTGCCAGCGATTTGAATATCCGCCACTTGGCTGCCAAGTGTTTGTTCACTGTCACCTGATAGATTATCAATACTTAAATCGTTAGAAGTAGGCTTAGCATTTGATGTATTATCAGCTGAATCAGATGAATCAGCTGCCACATCGGACATAATGCCATTTATCTCACTATTATCAGTAGCCTCCTCCGTTACAGACTGAACCGATTCCATATCAGCACTGCTCTCTGCATATTCAGAAGAGTCGCTACAACCGCCTATGAATATCAGTGAGCCTAATATTGTCGGCAGCGCTATTGGTAATACCAAGGTTTTAAAACTCACTACTTTGTAAGAGTCACTGGCGTCACACTTATTTTGTTCACATAGCTTCATTACTTTAATCTCCAAACCATTTTTGCATGTATCAGCTGTAGGTTTCATCATTTGATCAATCACCTATATTCCACTTTTGTTTGATGAATCATTCTAATTATAGTGATTGCTTATTAAAAGTATATCTTTAATGTTTGGACTTTTTATTTATAAAAAAATCTTTACTTGTCATTAATGGATAGCTTTCATACGATGGTAGTTACTTAAACTTATTAGAGTCATTAGGAGCCGTCATGCAAGAGATAGAGCTAAAGTTTTTGGTGCCAGAGTTGCGATTAAAAGGTTTGATGCGTCAAGCGAAAGTCAAATCTTCACAGGTGACGCAAATGGCTGCTCATTATTATGATACACCTGATCAGCAGCTTGCACAGGCCGGTATTGGCTTGCGTATTCGTCGTGAGGGTAATACTTGGGTACAGACCATCAAAGCTGGCGGTGACGGTATTGCAGCACGTTTAGAGCACAATTTAACGTTGGACAATGAGCAGGTGCAAGCGATGCTCGACAATAACGACCTAATGCCTGATTTAAGCATTTATAAAGACACCGCTATTGCCCCAGCGTTAGCAGATTTTAAGCTCAAAAAACTGGCTAAAAAATTAACACGGCTTTATGTAACTGATGTAGAGCGCACCACTAGATTACTCATAGAGGCCGGCAGCAATGAAATTGATGTTAGCGATAATAGCATTGAGGTGGCATATGACCATGGAGAAATAATCCATGGTTGTGACGATACTCAGCGAAACGTCATTCAAGAGATAGAGTTTGAGCTCGTATCAGGAGATTTGGATTTTTTATTTGCGACAGCTAAAGTATGGTGTAAGCGCTATAAATTATGCTTATCCACCGTGACCAAAGCTGAACGTGGGGGCTTACTTATCAAAGGACAACACCACAGCCCTGCTATTAGCGCTAACCTTAGTGAGCTTAATATAAATAAAGACAGTAGTATGCCCACTTTTTTACGCGCAGTCGTCCATAACTGTCTATTACAAATACTACCGAACAGCAGTGCTATCGTGGATGGCAGCACTGACCATGAACACGTTTTGCAACTGTATATCGGACTTTGCCGCTTACGTACTGCGCTAAGCGCATTTGCCAGCTTCTCTGATGAAGTCAATCCTGATTGGTTGCTCATAATCAAACAAACAGCGACTTTACTCAGCGACTATTACGATCTTAGTTATCTTGCTACCCATATTGAGCCAATGCTACAACAGCATGGCGCACCAATGGTAGATTGGACGACAGATGTTGAAGCTATAAAAACAACACCTATCGATGCGGTCAGCGCCAATGACTTTCAGCTAACTTTACTGGAGCTGATTGCCTTTACCATGAGCGACCCTAGCCTTGAGCCACAAGCAGATAAGACTGCCTTAGGTCATCTCACAAAAATACTGTCTAAACAGCAGGCAAAGTTTCTTAAAACCGAGGAAAGACTGAATGATGTAATCAATGCTAATTCTGATAGTGACAGCCTTGATTCAACCAGTGCTGATTCAAAAAACCTCAGTTTGAAAAACAATGATAAATATCAAGCGCAGCAGCAATTACACTATCAGCTTAACAACCTACGTTATATTGGTGAGCTTTCCGCACCTTTATATGGCAAGAAGAAAACCAAACGCTGGCTAAAACGCGTGGTAAAAGCACAAAAATTACTCGGTAAACAAGTCGATATGACTTATTATCAGCAGTGCTATCAATACAAGGCAATCACTGACCCTAATGCTTTATATGGTACAGGATGGTTTGCTGCTAATTTAAAAGATGACTCTAAACGCTTGCAAAAGCGCCTAGGTCGTATTCAAGATTGTGCGACGTTTTGGTAAAAAAAATAGTATAGCTTTGAATTGCCCTGATTAACCTTGTGGGCTATTAAGTTGGTATAAACATAAAAAAGACAGCATCATAAATATGAGCTGTCTTTTTTATGTTTTTTTACTTTATTAATAACTGATCAATCATTTAATCCAAATACTTTCATACGCTCATTAAGCGGCTGATAAGTTTTTTTACCAGCAGGTTCAAGGATATTGCCGAATGGCATTTGCGCGATTAGATCCCAATTTTTAGGAACTGAAAATGCCACTGCGACATCCTCATCAATCAGCGGATTGTAGTGCTGGAGACTCGCACCAACATCTAACGTACGTAACTCTGTCCACATAGCATACTGATGCATTGCTGAGGTCTGATGCGCCCACAGAGGGAATTTATCAGCATATAAGGCAAAATTATCTTGCAACGATTTTGTGACTTCTTTGTCTTCATAAAAAAGAACCGTGCCTGCCCCTGCTCGAAAGCTATCCATCTTTTGTTTGCTACTTACAAAATCACCATCGCCTACTTCCTGACGTAACTTATCTTCGGCAATATCCCACACCTGTTTATGTTGCTCGCCAAATAACACGATTAGCCTAGATGACTGGGAATTAAAGGCAGATGGTGTATGTAGCAGCACGCGCTCGGCAATATTAACAATCGCTCTTGGATCTACTGGCAGATTATTACCCAAAGCATAAATGGTACGGCGTTCATCAAAAGCTTGTTGTAGACTCACTAGACTGGCGGTAGTCATTATTATTTTCCTCGTTGTTATTATTAATACACTTAAGAGAGTAGGATTATATATTCTTGATAGTTAGCAACTATTTTCAATAGATTCACAATATCGGTAAGTATTGTAGCAAATAACTTAATATCCGTTCGTTATTGTTAATTTTATTTTATAAATAACCTTGTAAGTGACTGTTGTAAACTCGTCTGCTATAAAGTCATCTTTTATAACTGTAAGACTATTAATAAATTTTATAACGCCGCATATGATTACTGTTTTAGACTATTCATAAATATCAGTGATGTGAGCAATGCCACTAATGTCATTGATATCATAAACATCATTAATAATAGAAACGGGCGTGCCTTCATCTACCTGCGCGAACAATTCAATAATATCCTGATTACGCATACGTATACAGCCATGCGATAGCGGTACACCCATAGGTTCACTGTCTGGTGTGCCATGAATATAAATATAGCGCTGATAAGTATCGCAGCCGCCTTGGCAATTGCTACCTTTATTAAATCCTTCCTCAATACCGCTTAACCATAAAATGCGGCTCAATATCCAATCGCGTTCAGGATATAACGCACCAAAAGCTTCATCATATATCTCGCCAGTAGCTACACGACCAATAAATACGGCATTACTAGGCGCGCTTAAACCTATTTTTTCTGCGATCACATGTTTGCCGAGTGGCGTACAGCCACTGTCTTGTTGGCTGCCTATGCCGTTTTTAGCGGTAGATACGGTGTATTGAGCAACAACTTTTTTCTGTTTGTATAGCGTCAAAGTTTGCTGAGCAATGTTAATGACTAGCTGCGTCAAAAGGTTTTCGTTATTTGTCATAGCTGTATTCCATCTGTCATGCAGTTCATATATATCATTACTAACAGCATTATAAAAAATGAATGAAGTTTTCTATTATTAAGGGATTGTATCAAGACATTTGGCACCGTAATATAGGGGCACACTTTTTGATGCTAGCAGATTATGACGACAATTTCACCGACACGTGTGTCGATGTATGATTTTCTATATCAAGATACCAAGCCTATGGTGTCATTATTGGCAGATGCCGCTCAGCTTTCATTACCGCAGGCGCGTTTAGCCATGGACGCCAGCTTGCAAGCGATCATCAGTGCCCTTCTCGCTTATCAGCAGCGTCACCAAGGACAAACTGTTAGCAAAAAACTGTTTGGGCGTCATGCGGTCAAAGAGCTACGGCAGTATAACTCTATGAACTTTGCGACCCTCAATGCAACGTTATACCATCGTCATGATGCAGCCGATGCGATATTCCATGATAGTGCACGCGTGATCAAAGCCAGCGACCATATTGCCGCACAGATTGACGCGACAACGCCACAAGTGCAAATTTTACTTACCTCTCTATGCGTTATCGTGCTGCGTGAGCTGGCTATTCTAGTGGAATATAGCCAACTTGATAATGATGAAATTAATAAATGGTTTGCTTTACAACCACAGTTTTTATCCACAGCACGTTTTGCGGCCAACCAGCCAACGCCAGCATCTGTCGCATTAGCTGATACTAACGATGACAAAGAACTTATTTCACCAGCAAAAAACTCTTTAGAAGTAGAGTCCGAAGGTAGCTCAGAGCGGCGTTTATTAAATGCTGAGCAGCTGTCAGGCATCCCGCCACCTTTTGATTCTTATTGGCACGAGCTGACAGCATTCCAACCCGAGCATTATGAGCCTGTGCAAGACATGCAACTGGCCACAGGGAATTATTTAAAAGTGATTGGCCGCTCATCTGAAAACATCCAGCAAGGCAAACATAATGATTTATTGGTGTTTGCAGAGATGACTGCTATCACCTTGCCACACCAGCGCTGGTTGCTACAATTGGCCAAGATTTCAGAAATATACTTGCAGCGCAATCGATTACGTATCACCTCTGAACCTGCCAGCCCACCAAAGCCACCGCTGGTCAGCTTAGGATTAATCGGTGGCAATAATGACAATACGCCGACAACAACCAGCGAAAAGCCGATTGAGTACGAGGCATCAATACCCCTCTGGAAAAACCCTGTTATTTTGATTATCATTCTTGTTATCGGTTTGCTTGGTGGACTAGCAACCCTCAAATACTACAAGCAAAAATCTGACAGTATCAGGCTTGCCAAAGAACAACTGTTAGAGCAGAAGCCTAGTGCGGAAGAGCGTCAGCAGCAAGATGTGGCTATCGTAATGGTAGACGAAGATGAGCCTAATGATGAAAAAGCGGAAAAAACTAAGTAGAAAAACCGCTCTCAAAAACTAGTATTTAAAAAGTGTATTAATAAAAACATATCAGCAATAAAAAAACAGAGGCGCTATATAAATAGCGCCTCTGTTTTTTATGTGTGATTTAACTGAAAAGCTTTCAGCTAAAAAAAATTATTTAGATAAATCGCGACCACGGCTGGCTTCAATCGCCAAACGTAGACCATTTAAACGAATGAAGCCTTCTGCGTCTTTTTGATCATAAGCGCCTGCATCATCTTCGAAAGTCGCAATTTTTTCATCAAATAATGAATCATCTGATTTACGACCCACGACGCTAACAGCACCTTTATATAACTTTAAGCGTACCGTACCATTGACATATTCTTGTGATTTATCAATCAAGGCCTGTAGCATCATACGCTCAGGGCTGAACCAATAGCCGTTATAGATAATCTTAGCGTAACGTGGCATCAGCTCATCTTTTAGATGCGCCGCTTCACGGTCAAGCGTCAATGATTCAATACCGCGATGCGCTTTTAGCATAATAGTACCAGCTGGCGTTTCGTAACAGCCACGTGACTTCATACCAACATAACGGTTTTCAACGATATCTAAGCGTCCAATACCATGCTTACCACCAATATCATTAAGCTTAATCATAATCTCGTATGGCTTAAGCTTTTCGCCATCGATAGCAACGATGTCGCCTTTTTCATACTCTAACTCTAGATATTGCGGCACGTCCGGTGCTTCTTCAGGGCTGACTGACCAGCGCCACATATCGTCTTCTGCTTCAGCATACGGATCTTCTAAGATGCCGCCTTCATAAGAGATATGTAATAAGTTAGCGTCCATTGAGTAAGGAGATTTGGTCTTATTACCGGCATAATCAATGGCAATATTATGCTCTTTCGCATATTCCATCAAGCTTTCACGGCTAGACAAATCCCATTCACGCCACGGCGCAATGGTGACCACATCAGGAGACAAAGCAACAGCACCGAGCTCAAACCGGACTTGGTCATTACCTTTACCGGTCGCACCATGACTGATCGCATCAGCGTTATGTTCTTTTGCAATTTCAACCAAACGCTTGGCGATTAGTGGACGCGCGATAGAAGTGCCTAGTAAATATTCGCCTTCATAGATGGCATTGGCGCGGAACATTGGGAATACATAATCACGGGCAAACTCTTCGCGCAAGTCTTCGATATGGATATGTTTGATACCCATTGCTTCAGCTTTTGCACGTGCAGGCTCAACTTCTTCACCTTGACCAATGTCAGCGGTGAAAGTAATCACTTCCGCATCATAGGTTTCTTGTAGCCATCTGGCGATGATTGAGGTGTCAAGACCACCTGAATATGCCAACACGATTTTATTAATAGTTTTCGGATCAAGCTGAGCCATGAATAACTCCTAATATAAGAATTTATTGTCGAATAAATTTAATGGGAAGTAAAAATACTAATGATAAGTCGAAATTAAAGAAAAATAGGTTGCCTGCTCAGTGTACATCATATTTACTACCGGCAAAAGTAGCACTGCCATTAGCTACGCGGTTTTCGCTTATATTTAGAAGTTAGTTAATCAATAATTACATTTTTTACAGTAGACTTAACACACTATCAAACCCTGATATATTAAAAAATCGCCTATAATTTATGTATAGATATCTAGCCACATATTTAGTCAAGTAGGCAAATCTGTTATGATAGCAGCACAGCAAGACTCCCTTTTACTCCCATATATGACGATATAGAGCGCGATGTTACTATGACTGATTCGATTAGAGAATTAACCATCCTTCAGCCAGATGATTGGCATATTCATTTGCGTGACGATAAAGCGTTGGCAACCACAGTCCCTCATGCAGCAGAAAGCTTTAACCGTGTTATCTGTATGCCAAATCTGGTGCCGCCTGTCAAGAATGTCGATGATGCCCATGCCTATCGTGCGCGTATCATGCAACATCTAGAAGCCAGTGATTTGACTGCTGAGCGTAAGGCTGCTTTTGACCCGCGCATGACTCTGTATCTCACCGATACAACCACCGCGCAAGATATCGAGATGGCCGCAAAATCAGGTATTGTACAAGCGGTCAAACTTTATCCTGCTGGTGCAACAACCAACTCTGCTGATGGCGTCACCGACATCAACGCCTGCGTGGATATATTTGAGGCATTAGAAAAATATAATCTTCCACTGCTGCTACATGGTGAAGTGACTCACGATCATGTCGATATTTTTGACCGTGAAAAGCGCTTTTTAGACGAGGTATTGGCACAAATTATCACAAAATTCCCCACCATGAAAATTGTGATGGAGCATATCACCACCAGTGATGCAGCTGACTTTGTCTTGTCACAAGGTAACCAAATTGCCGCCACTATTACGCCGCAGCATTTGATGTTTAACCGCAATCATTTATTGCTTGGTGGTATCAAACCACACTTTTATTGCCTGCCTATCTTAAAGCGCGAGAGTCATCAAAAAGTATTATTAGATGTGGCGACCAGTGGCAATCCAAAATTCTTTTTAGGCACTGATTCTGCTCCCCATGCGACCGATAAAAAAGAAGCTGCTTGTGGCTGTGCTGGCTGTTATAGCTCAGCGACTGCGCTACCGCTATACGCTACAGCGTTCGATAGTGTTGGTAAAATCGACAAGCTAGAAGGGTTTACTAGCCGATTTGGCGCGCAATTCTACGGTCTACCCATCAATGAGAGCACTATCACTCTCATCAACGTACCTATGCAAGTGCCGACAGCCTACCCTTATTTCGATGGTAGCTCATTAACACCGCTAATGGCAGGCGAAACCTTACCTTGGTCTATTAAAGGCTAACGTTTACTAAGTATGGCCCAGCGCACTCTATTTTTATAGATTAGAGTTACCTCTATTTTATCCTACAATATCAATGCCGCCCTTATATTAAAAGGGTACATTTATATCGTAGGATGTTTGTTTTTTAACTCAACTCTTTCATTAAATACCACAGCTCGACTGATAAAAGCGATTTAACCTGATATGACCACTCAAAATGATGCCGCCTTACCTAAAGATAATTTATCCAACAATGTAGAAGACCACCTCGATGTTGCGCCAAGTATTTCTACTGAAAACACCGCAACAAAAGAACCAGCGCCCATGAGCTTAAAAGATCGTTTTCGTAAGTTTCTACCTGTCGTCGTTGATGTTGAAACCGCAGGCTTTAACGCGCAAACCGATGCGTTATTAGAAATTGCTTGTATTCCTGTGCTACTTAATGAGCAAGGCGTATTTTATCCAGGTGAGGCTTTCAATGCGCATATCGAACCTTTTGAAGGCGCAAATCTTGAGCCAAGCGCGCTGGCTTTTACCGGTATAGATCCAAACAATCCACTACGTAAAGCGATTGCTGAAGATGAGAAAACCGCCCTTCGCCGTATTTTTAAAGGTTTAAAAGAAGTACGCCGTGCTGAAGACTGCCGTCAATGTGTTTTAATTGGACATAATGCGCACTTCGATTTGGCATTCTTAAATGCCGCGGTCTTACGTACCAATAATAAAACCCACAATCCTTTTCATAACTTCTCAGTCTTTGATACCGTGACCTTATCAGCACTCGCATTTGGACAGACGGTGCTTGCACGCGCCTGTAAAGCGGCAGGGCTTGATTTTGATGGCAATGACGCTCACTCAGCGCTATATGACACACAAAAGACTGCTGAGCTGTTTTGTCACATTCTTAACTCTTATCCTATGCTGAGCAATGCTTTACATGCACCGGCCGTTGAAGAAGCATCGAATGAAGACACATTAAACAATAACTAAACAATAGATAGTTATTTTTAAATTATACTTATTATTAAGTATTAGAAAAAAAATAATACTGACTTGTTAACTTTATGACTTATTAAATTTATAACTTTGTTATCTAGATTTTTAATCAATATGGATATGGTTAATGCAATAATAAGTAGGTCAACTGTCAGCCCAGCTGGTTATTGTCTAAGTGGAATTGATAGCTCACTTATCAATTCTTGTTTTTGTCTTTGAGGACACCCTAATATCCTATAGATGGTTTAAGTAGTTCACACTAACTTGATAGCAATTGTTCTCAGGGCTTAATAGGAGGGACTTTATTATGGATCCACAACTCAAGTTATGGGGAACCATTATCGGTTATATGCTGCTTGCTTTAACCATTAGCGCATGTACCTCCTTATGGATTCGCTATCATTTAAAGCGTAATGACCTACATCCGCGCCGAGCCCTCAAAAAAAGATATTTAATTTTAAAAAGACGAAGAAAAAGGCTTGACAGAAAACGCAGAGGCTATTAGAATACGCACCACTTCAACATAAATGGTGAAAGCAGTTGAAGCGTTGTACTAGTCCCCATCGTCTAGAGGCCTAGGACACCGCCCTTTCACGGCGGTAACGGGGGTTCGAATCCCCCTGGGGACGCCACTAACTGGCGTCACTTGTTAGCAAGTTTGCTGCAAAGCATTCAATAAGACTGATAAGCGTACCACCGAAAAGCCCCCTCATAATTTATTATGAGGGGGCTTTTTTTATGTCTATTGCTTTCTTTAAAGCTGAATATCGTCAAAGCTGAATATCGTCGATTCACTTTAAAAACGAGAACGTGTTGCTGAGATTAGTTTTTCACAGTCTCTGCCACGCTTGTAAGTAGCAAGCTAAAATAATTTATAGCAGTAACACATGGCTATCAAAGCACTGATTCACAGTATCGACTTTACCTTGATAGCTATACTATTTCACTTCTCAACTACTCGTAATTATCTATGCACTGTGATTTTACTTCTAACCGTTAAGTTAGCTTTCATATTTTTATGAAAATAAAAAGCCAGCAATTTATGCTGGCTTATTACTTAATGAGCGAATGAACGCTGTATATCTAGAAACCCCACCAAATTTTATCTGCTAATATCAACCATAATAGTGCCAATACAATTAGCCCACCCAATACGGTCTGAATTAAGAAGAAGGCTTGGTGCTGCCCCACTACTTTTCCTAACGTCAAACCTAAGGTACTATACTTTATAGGATGGGTATCAATATCGACGTTTTCTTGCTGCTCTTCGTAGTGCTGTTGCAAAATATTTAAAAACTGCTGCCATTCATTAGGCTGCCAGCTATCGGGCTTAAATGGCATAAAGGCTTTAAGCTTGGGCTCATTAACCATCCAGCGCTCAAGCGTAATAGAGCGTAATGACCAATTAGAAAAATGACGCTCGGAAAGTACTGAAAAATCCAATATTTTTAGGTCTTTGTGGCGATCATCTACCAATAAGCGATTTTTGAGATTGGTCAATGCTTGCTCAGAACCTTCTACATATTGGAAAAAGTAGCCGTTGCCGTAGCAAAGAATACCTGTAATATTATCGACTTTGTTGTGCTTAATCGCGATTTCTGCAATGTCGTTAAGCGTGCTGGCATTTGAAAGCCCAGTTGCAGTAATATGGCTCAGATATACAAGCTGGCAGAGATCTGGCGTTACTGGATTGGTCGAATCATTGACCGTTGACAATCAGCTTCTCCCTATTATTAGGTAAATATAGCTAAGACAACCATACTCATTTTAGAAAAAACATAGAGACAAGACCTTAAAAAACAATCATTCGGCTTGGTATATTATTGATTTTATAAATGTTTATATTAATTGTATTAAGTTGGTTACATCATAGGTTAGTTTAGTCATCAAAGCAATATATCTTTATCTTGGGTAACAACTTATTAACTTCCAACAATGTTTTAGAAATATTCTTATTAGGGTTTTTAAATATGTTTTTAGAGAGGTTATAGAATAAAGGACTAATACTTTATCGTAGGAAGGAAAAATCTGTAGGATTACTTAGACAATATCGAACTGATTTTGGTTAGCTATAATCGATAAACTTTAAAAGAATAGAGTGGTGATGAGATAAGTTTTTCAAGGCCTCTAAGATGCAAATAGCACAGCACGCGAAAGAGCCTGATGCTAGAAAAAGGCTATTGGGGGTATATTTCTTATATATTAAGTTGACTATAGTGATGGTTATTGTGATTGAGCAGTAACAATCGCTGCGAGCAATATCGCATCGTCAGGATAAGTTAGCTTAATATTTTGGCGACTGCCTGTGACTAGACGAATCGGCAATTTCAAGTATTCAAAAGCACTGGCTTCATCGGTGATAGCAAGCTTATGCTCAGAGACATAGGCCAATACTTGTTTCAATTGACCGAGTCGAAATACTTGCGGCGTTTGTGCTTGCCACATATTACTGCGATCAATCGTTTTTTGGGCATAAGCGTGCGGGATATGATGGTCGCTACAGCCATTGATAAGCTCAGCCTTAGCGCTAGGCTCCTTGCAAAGTAATGCTGTGTCAGACGATGAATACGCCTGCTTTAGAGTGTCAGCGACCGGTGTCGCTAAGATGGCACCGTAAGGCTCTAGCATTGCCGCCTTAATGACTTGATCGATATCATGGCTGGGCACAGCGGGACGCGCTGCATCATGGATTACAACTAAATCCGTTGTAGCAGCGCCTGCATTGATAATCGCCTCTACTCCTGCCTGTACCGATTGCCAACGTTCAGCACCGCCAATAGCATAATAAATAGGAAGCGCAAAATTTAGTGTCTGTGCAATGCTGTCATCTGCTGCCACGACCAATAAGCAGCTATCGATATAAGCACTATCAGCAAGTCGTGCCACACTGTGCTGTAGCAATGTTTGCCCTTGAAGCATCGTATATTGCTTGGCAATAGAGGCGCCAAAACGACTACCACGACCAGCAGCGACAATCATAGCGTGTATATTAGGGGTGGTATTCATAAGACGGGGTTCATAAGGCGGCGTTCGTAAAATAGTATTCATGGGTTGATTCCATGACTATATGATTGGAGCTGAATAAATACTAATAAGAACATAGGCTTAAAGTTGCGCGAAACCATCATTATTAATAACGGCTCATTGCGATGGGTGCAAAAATTAATAACGACTGTGTGTGGTTGGTGCCGTTGATACTTGTACAAAGGTTTCATTTGGCTTAATCAAGCCTAAATCTAAACGAGCATGTTCTTCTACAGCCTCAAGACCTGTCTTTAAATCATTTACGTCCGTACGCAATAAGTTATTTGCTAATACTTGGTTGTCATTTAAGCGTTGCTGCTCTTCAACCTGAGTCAGGAGCTTATTATGCTCAAATCGACCATTTTCACCCAGCCAATATTGATATTGCAGTCCTAACAGCACGGCAACGGCTAAAGCAAGTAGTATAAATTGGCTAAAGTATTTCATAAGCTGATAACGCCAAACGATATAGAGATAATAGAATAAAAACTGGCTAATCTTGCTAAGCGATATATAAGCAATTATATATCGCCCAGCTTTAGCTATAAGTTCAGCTCATTAGCCACGTAGACCGATAAACTCTTCACGGCCACGATAGCTTGCGCGTACTTGCTGCTCAATACGTAGTAGCTGATTGTATTTTGCAACACGGTCTGAGCGGCACAGTGAGCCGGTCTTAATTTGACCAGCAGCAGTACCAACCGCTAAATCAGCAATGGTGCTGTCTTCGGTTTCACCTGAACGATGTGAAATGATGGTTGCATAGCCATTTTTCTTCGCCAGATAAATAGCATCTAGCGTTTCTGATAAGGTGCCGATTTGGTTAAATTTAATCAAAATAGCATTGGCAATATGTTTATCAATACCTTCTTGCAAGATAGCAGGATTGGTCACAAATAAATCATCACCGACCAATTGGACTTTATCGCCAATTTGCTCAGTCAAATACTTCCAGCCATCCCAATCTGACTCATCAAGACCGTCTTCGATAGAGATAATAGGATATTGACGTGCTAATCCTACCAGATAGTCTGAGAACCCTTGGCTATCAAAGGCTTTATTACCTTCGCCTGCCAAGATATATTTACCATCTTTGTAGAACTCAGTAGCAGCGCAATCTAAGGCTAGATGAATGTCTTCACCTGCTTTATAACCGACTTGCTCAATCGCTTGCATGATAACCGTAATAGCTTCTTCATTGCTACGTAAGTTAGGAGCAAAGCCGCCTTCATCACCCACTGAAGTACTTAAACCTTGTGATTTTAGAACAGACTTTAAGCTGTGAAAAATCTCAGTACCGGCACGTAGCGCTTCTGAAAAGCTGGTAAAACCAACCGGCTCAATCATAAACTCTTGAATATCAACCGTGTTATCCGCATGCTCGCCACCATTTAAGATGTTCATCATTGGCACAGGCATCGTCAACGAAGTCTGATTACGCAAATTGGCAATATATTGATGCAGCGGTAAGCTTTGCGACTGCGCGGCAGCTTTTGCGGCAGCAAGTGAGACCGCAAGTATGGCATTGGCACCAAGGTTATCTTTGTTGTCCGTACCATCCAACGCAATCATAGTGTCATCGATGTTCTGCTGCTCACTAACGTCCTTATCCATTAAAGCGCTACGGATTTGGCTATTGACATTGGCAACTGCTTTTCTGACGCCTTTACCCATATAGCGATCTTTGTCACCATCACGGATCTCAACGGCTTCGCGTGAGCCAGTTGATGCGCCACTTGGTACGGCGGCACGTCCAATAGTGCCATCCGCTAAGATAACATCGGCTTCAATCGTTGGGTTACCGCGCGAGTCTAAAATCTCACGAGCGCGAATGTCTTTAATTGCGGTGACGTTGTTGGTTTCTTCAGCGTACATAATGTCTGTTAATTCCTTTGGTCATGCCAAGTTTAGGGGGTAAATAACGGCAGCTAGAATACAAAAAAGATAAAGCAAAATATCGTATAGCATATGCGCCCAAAACAGCTTTGCATATTGGTATAATCGGCTGATTTTGAGCACTATTTTTGAGCTATATTAAAGGTTTATTTAGTGTATTAACAGCCGGCTATAATGTTTGGCATCATAGCATATATTTTGCCAAACTTCCTTTATCTTACCCCAACTTGCGAGCATAAAATAAAACATAAATAGCAAGATTGGCAATTATCGGTATGCTCAAGTAAAGGTGATATCGCAAATACTAGACTTTTATAATTGTAAAAAAAACCTAAGCTTTCACTGGACGCTTTTTATCCTTATTAGAGTTAGATACCGTATTGTCTAGCTCAACCTCGGTTTTAAACCGCGTTAAGCGTAGCGCATTCATCAATACCGAAATGGAGCTTAGCGCCATAGCAGCAGCAGCAATCATAGGATTTAAAAAACCAAAAGCGGCAAGCGGAATACCAATGCAATTATAGATAAAGGCAAAAAACAGGTTTTGCTTGATATTGCGTAGCGTTGCTTGGGCAATTTTTTGTGCCGCATCAATATGCATGAGCGACTCACCCATCAAGCGTGCAGAGGCGCTATGCTGTGCGACATCGGTACCTTCAAACATCGCAAAGCTAGCATCAGCGGTCGCCATCGCTGGCGCGTCGTTAACACCATCCCCTGCCATAGCAACCTTATGTCCAGCCGTTTGCAATAAAGCAATTTGGCTGGCTTTGTCACGCGGGCTCATCTTACCATAAGCTTGTTCAATACCCAGTTGTCCTGCCACATGGTCGACGACAGATTGTTTATCACCGCTCATCAAAATCACATTGATGCCAGCATCTTGTAGCGCAGTAATTGCTCGTGGCGTATCCGCTTTTAAATCATCAGCTAAGGCAAAAGCACCCAGCGGCTCATCGTTAATACTAATCGCCACGGTACTAGCAATTTGCCATACTTTTGGCATCAACTTAGGTAAAGTGAGGTTAGCAAACTCTGCGGTACCGACCTTTATAACCCCAAGCCCTTCAATTTGTGCCTGTATACCCGCACCCTTTACTACGCTAATATCATTAACGGTCAATAATGGCAAATGACGCTCTGCGGCAGCATTGATCAGCGCAGTAGCGAGCGGATGACTGGCATGCGCTTCAACGCTCGCTGCTATTTGTAATACATCATCAACAGCAAGTGACTTATCAACCATCACTTCATCAACGATAGTAGGCTTACCAATGGTTAATGTACCTGTCTTATCCAAGACAACGGTATCAATACTACCTGCAGCCTCAAGACTTTGGGCATCTTTAAACCAAACACCATGCCGAGCAGCGACACCCATTCCAGCCATGATAGCCGCTGGCGTTGCCAAACCAAGCGCACACGGACAAGCAATCACTAATACTGATACTGCATGCATCAAGGCGGTATCGACCATACCTGTCAGCCACCACGTCAACGCAAAGGTAACCAAGGCAATGGTCACAACAACTGGCACAAAGATCGCCGTTACTCTATCGGCAAGACGAGCCAAATTGGCTTTTGAGCCTTGTGCGTCGCTGAGCGCTTGTACCATGTCACCCAGCTTAGTATCGCTGCCTTTGGCACGTACACGGTATAGTAAGCTACCGTTTTCGACCAAGGCACCTGCCAGCAGCTCGCTACCAGCTTCTTTTTTAAGGGGTACGGACTCTCCCGTTAAATGGCTTTCCACACACCAACCACTACCATCGATAACGGTTCCATCGGTTGCGACTCGGCTACCTTGCTTAGCGCGTAAGATATCACCCACTTGTACTTCTTTAAGAGCCACATTATGGAAGTCACCATTTGGCTGCTGCTGCTCGACTTCGTCTGGTGTCAGCGATAATAGTAAATCAATGCTGTTTAAACTGTGCTTTTTGGTACGCTCTTCAAGATATTTACCTGTCCGTACAAAAGCAATGACCATCACGCCTGCTTCAAAATAAACGGCAGGGCCATTATGAACGCCATGACCGCCATGACCGCCATGACCGCCAGCGTGACTACTCTGCAATAGGCTGTTCAAAGTGCCATCGCCATGCGTCAGCCATAGATAAGTCGAATACGCCCAAATAGTCACCGTGCCGATGACGACTAGGACGTCCATATTGGCAAGACCGCCCTTGATTGACGCCCAAGCACTCTTATAAAACGGTAATGCGAAACCAAATTGCACAATCGTCGCTAGTATGAACTGAATCCAAACCGGTGGCATCCATGCCATACCTTGACCAACAAGCATGCCTGCCATACCCACCAAAAATGGCAGCAAACAAACCCACAATCCAATCAAGCGCCACGGATACTGAGTTGCTGTATCCTCATCCGTCTGTGAAAACAAACTATCAGCTGCCTGTAAATTGGCCACAAAGCCGGTCTTATTGACCCACTCCGTCACCTGCTCTGGCGTTGTCTGCGTCGGATCATAATCTACATTGGCGGTCTCGCCTGCAAAGTTCACACTGACTTCATATACCGAAGGCTTTTTATTAAGTACCTTCTCGATTCGTGAGGCACAGGCCTGACACGTCATTCCCTCAATTGCCAGTTGCAAATGCGCACGATGCGGCGCAAGCGTCGTATTGGCCTGAATATCAGTCTCAACATCGTAAGAATTATGGGTATCGGTACGGGTATAATCATTCATAAATAGAACTCGTCATGGCGTTTATAAATTGGTATAAGCTATAAAAGTATATCAATGGAAGAATAAAAATCTAAATCAAACAAGCAGTGCTCTCTAAAGGCAAATATCAGACTGCCTTTCAGAGCATTCGAATAGCAACCTTCTTACTATAGCAACATATATATTAAATGGTCATGACTAGCACCAATTCAACTATTTCAGCTGAACAACTATCTCAGCTGAACAACTATCTCAGCTTAAGCATACGTGTTACAGCAATAAGAAAGCTTATAGTTCTACTTTAATATTAATAGTTTTTAACCATTAAAAAACCAGCCATGATAGCTGGTTCGTTTATAACAACGAATAAAATTAAGCGTTGGCAACGGTGGCATCGAAGCCCGCATCATCAATAGCAGCAGCAATCGTCTCTACACTGGTCTTGCTATCATCAAAGGTTACTGTTGCTTGATTATCAGCAAGCTCGATACTAATATCGTCTAAACCATCGATATCTGCGGTTGCGTTATGGACACTTGCCACACAGCCGCCACAAGTCATGCCGTCAATTTTAATAATACGTGTTTGGTTTGCCATGTTAGGCTCCTTATTTTTATCTGTGAATGAATGGTTTTTATACTTTAATTGTATAAGGCTTTATGAAGATACCCAAGACTAGCATAAGAGGTATTGGCGTTGACCACAAGTCAGTTTGGTTATCCTCTTATAAACCAAACCTAATCATGATAACGCGGATTTTGCGGGGCATCGATAGGAAATGGCTGTGTGACATAATCGACCATGCTGATTGCCGCTGTAAAAGCATGGATACTAGTTTCTGTATCATCGTAACGTACAAACGCAGTATGGCTATCAGTATCCAGCTCAATTTCAGTAACGCCTGTGATGTTTTTTAATGCCGTCATCACGCTATCTAAGCCTTCGGCGTCATCGATATTTTCGATACTTACCTGTGCAACTTTAATCGCCATTGTCTTATCCTCTTATGATCTACTTTATTAATGAGTATCTAATACTTCAAAGCCTTTGACCAAATCATCAATCTGTTTAAGCTGACGTAAAAACGGCTCTAGTTGGTTCATACGTAGCGCACAAGGACCATCACACTTTGCCGTTTCTGGGCTTGGATGCGCTTCTAAAAACAGCCCTGCCAATCCTGTTGCCATACCTGCGCGGGCAAGCGTTGTGATCTGCTCACGGCGTCCGCCAGCACTATCGCTACGCGCACCCGGCTGCTGCAAGCTATGCGTCACATCAAAAAATACCGGAATATCCATTTGCTTCATGGTATCAAAACCCAGCATATCGACCACCAGATTATTATAACCAAAGGCGCTACCACGCTCACAGAGGATAAGCTTATCGTTACCGCCCTCAAGACACTTATTAACGATATGACGCATCTCATGTGGTGCTAAAAACTGGGCTTTTTTAATATTAATAATCGCATCTGTCTTCGCCATCGCGTGTACCAAATCAGTCTGACGCGATAAAAACGCAGGCAGCTGAATAATATCAGCAACTTCAGCGACTGGTGCCGCTTGATACGGCTCGTGCACATCGGTAATAATAGGTACTTGGTATTTTTCTTTGATTTGCCCAAGCCAGTCGATGCCCTTCTCTAGTCCAGGGCCGCGATACGAATGCAGGCTGGAGCGATTGGCTTTATCAAAGCTGGCTTTAAAAACATAGCCAATCCCTAAGCGCTGGCATATCTCAACGTACTGCTCAGCAATCTCAAATGCCAATTCTTTAGATTCTAAAACATTCATCCCACCAAATAAGACAAACGGCTGATCATTACCGATGTTGATAGTATTGTTATTAGGGGTATTAAGTTGAATATGTGATTGTGCGGTTAATAAATTTTCCATAAATTATTGTCCTCTTTATTATTATCAGAATCTCTATTCCATATTGTAACCGATAGACCAATTAAAAAAAGTGTACAAGCGTAATTACATGCAATTCATCATTAGAGACCTAGAATTATGAGAAGTATCGAATCATGAAAGACATCTATCTTTGCCTTAGATAAAATAAAATAGCCGCTATCATTAAAATCAGGCTCAAAAAAAAGACCAATCCGAAGATTAGTCTTTTAAGTCGTCTTATAATTACAAGAATAGTTATAAGGATTAAATGTTATTTACTATCGCTATAAGTTCTTGCTGCTTTGACAAAGCTATTGAACAATGGATGACCACCACGCGGTGAGCTGGTAAATTCCGGATGGAACTGTACGGCGATAAACCAAGGATGATCCGCCAATTCGACCGACTCTACCAGATGTTGCTTGGCAGAATAACCAGATACCGTCATACCTGCTTGTTCTAATGGTTCGATGTAGCGGTTATTCATCTCATAACGATGGCGATGACGCTCAGTGATATTGGTTGAGCCATAGATTTGGGCAAGCTTACTACCAGCAACCAATTCGGCTTGCTGAGCACCTAAACGCATCGTACCGCCAAGGTCGGAGTCATCACTACGAATCTGCAATTCGCCACGCTCATCTAACCATTCAGTAATCAAGCCAATGATAGGCTCAGCCGCCGTGCGATGGAACTCAGAAGAGTTGGCATCGATATGTAGTACATTACGGGCGTATTCAATCACTGCCAGCTGCATACCAAGACAGATGCCTAGATATGGCACTTTATTTTCGCGCGCATAAGTAATGGCCTTCATCTTGCCCAGCGTACCGCGCTCACCGAAACCGCCTGGCACCAAAATAGCATCAGCATCATTAAGACGTGCAAATAAATTATCATCACTCTCTAAAATCTCAGCATCGATATAGTCGATTTTGACGTCGGCTTTATGAGTGATACCAGCATGAAGCAAGGCTTCGTTGATAGACTTATACGCATCAGGTAGCTCGACGTATTTACCAACCATCGCAACCGTCACGGTCGCTTCAGGATTCAACTGCGCTTCGACCACTTTATCCCAATCGCTCAAGTCAGCTTCTGGTAAATCAAGACCAAAACGCTCACAGATTAAATCATCAAGATCTTGCTCATGCAAGGTACGCGGTATCTGATAAATGCTTTGGGCATCTTCACACATAATGACTGCACGCTCTTCGACGTTGGTAAATAGCGCGATCTTACGGCGGTTGTCTTGGGAGATATGATGATCAGAGCGGCAAATTAAGATATCAGGCTGCAAGCCGATAGACCGCAGCTCTTTTACTGAGTGCTGGGTAGGCTTAGTTTTTGTTTCACCCGCACTAGCGATATAAGGCACTAGCGTTAAATGCATCAGCATGGCTCTATTGCGGCCTAGCTCTACTTGCATTTGACGTACCGCTTCCATAAATGGTAACGACTCGATATCACCAACCGTACCACCAATCTCGATAATGGCAACATCATAGCCTTCGCCACTGGCAAGAATTTTACTCTTAATCTCATCAGTGATGTGTGGAATTACCTGCACCGTACCACCGAGATATTCGCCGCGACGCTCTTTGTTCAAGACGTTCTGATAAATACGACCACTGGTGAAGTTGTTACTCTTGCTCATTTTTGAATGGCGTAAAAAACGCTCATAATAACCCAAGTCCAAATCGGTCTCCGCGCCATCTTCGGTCACGAATACTTCACCATGCTGGAACGGGCTCATTGTACCTGGATCGACGTTGATATACGGATCCATTTTGGTCATCGTCACGTTTACGCCACGGGCTTCTAAGACGGCAGCAAGAGAAGCAGCGGTGATACCTTTTCCTAGTGAGGACACTACCCCACCGGTCACAAATATAAACTTGGTCATAGCACTCTGTCGGTAATTGGTAAAGAAGGATTTTACTAAAAATACGCCACAAAATATAGGGCAAAAGCATAAACTCTTTAAAACATTCAGTTTTTAGCGTATGTCTGTTATAAGCGCGTAGCTATTATAACCCACTAAGTCTTTAAAAAGACCATAACAAAAAAACTCACCCCGAAGGATGAGTTTTTTATAATCAAATTCTAATATTTAAATTAGAATTTGTATTCGATACCACCACCAAGACCAAAGCCATCAAACTCGTTCTCAACTTTTACACGAGTTGCCGTTACTGTAGACTCTGAGCTTAAATAGGCGCCGTATAGGTGACCAGTCGTTGCTTTGTTGATAGCGTATTTGCCACCTACAACAGCACGGAAAGCTTCAGCGTCGTCAGCACCACCAACGTTGTTTACGAAATCACCTTGGGCATAGGCAGTCCAAGGAGTAGCAGTTGCCATTTCACCACTGATAGTAAATGCATTTTCGTTATCATCACTATCAAAGTCAGTATTTTGATACAAAGCACCTAATGTGATAGCTGGGTTAATTGCATAGTTACCACTTACACGAGCCACTTTAAAGTCACCAGCTTGGATATATGTAGCACCAACATTCATTGGACCTGTTTCGTATTTACCACCAAGACCGAATGCATCACGACCTAGTGTATCAGTACCGTTATCTTCGTCCATTGCGTACATTGCCATGAACTGCATGCCATTGATGCTAGGAGTAAAGTAGTTGAAAGTATTGTTAGTACGTGGGCCGTCAAAGCTAGCAAGTACAGCATCGCCACCTAGTACGCCACCTTGGGTAACGTTAGCAAAGTTAACGTAGTCATCAATCGCAGTCAAACGACCAGCAAGTAAAGTACCATATTGTGCATTTTTCACACCAAGGTAAGTATCACGAGAATAAAACTGATCTGATTTTTCCATACGGCCGCCACCGGCTGCATCTACAAAACGATCGCCAGCATCTATATCGATACCATATTCAAGTTGGTAAAGAAGATCGGTATTAGCGGTTAAAGCTTCTGAGCCTTTTAAGCCAATACGTGAAGCATTTGAGTTTAACTGGCTACGACCGTCTGCGTCTTCTGAACTTTTGACAACATTATTAACACTTCCATCAACGTTATAAGTCGTTGTCGTTGTATCAACGTCGCCAGTATTCAAATCTAAAGTTAAAAAACCTTTACCATAAATAGTAGGAGCTGCGTTGGCTGCAGATACAGATAGAGCAGCAATTGCTGTAGCTAGAAGTAGTTTTTTCATGGGTATATCTCCACTTTACAATTTTAGTAATGAACGAGCTATGATTAGCTGGTGCTCACAATGGTATCGTCACAAATCCTCAAAGATATAATGTGTAACTGGCTACCGATATTAGTCAGAAACAAGTGTGGCGAATTTTTGTTACCGTAAGATGAAAAAGCTATGGCTTACATAATTGCGATTAAAAAGTAACTGCCATGTAAACTTAGGTCTTTTTCACTCTATTGTGTAACATCCGTTACCAAACTCATACTTCAGCTACAAGCATAACAACTTTGACATAATTTGCAACATATTTTTCTATTTTTAATTACGATAATTGCTGAAGACCTTAGCTAATATAAGATTTAATCTGACTTTAAGTATAGACAAAAAAATACCCCTACTTACCATAGGCAAATAAGGGTGAGCTTATAAATATAAGTAATGGAATTTTAAATATTCCGTCATAAGGCGCGCTAAGCTTATAGATAACGCATTGCTGATCAATCAGCAACGCCAATCACCGTCAACGCTCGATTAGCACCGAATATAAGCATTATTTAGCAAGTAGTACTGGCTTTTAAATCAAGGCGTGCTTGATGCAGTAATGGCTCAGTGTAACCATTTGGTTGTTCGCGACCTTTAAACACCAAGTCACAGGCGGCTTTGAAGGCATAAGAGTTATCGAAGTCATTAGCCATTGGCTGATAGCTATCATCACCCGCATTTTGCTCGTCGACGACTTTTGCCATACGCTTCATAGTATCCATCACTTGCTGTTCGCTCACTACATCATGATGTAACCAGTTGGCAATATGTTGACTTGAGATACGTAAAGTTGCACGGTCTTCCATCAAGCCAACATCGTTGATGTCAGGTACTTTAGAACAGCCAACGCCTTGGTTTACCCAGCGTACGACATAACCTAAGATGCCCTGAGCGTTATTATCAAGCTCTTGCTGCTTCTCTTCATCTGTCCAATTGGTATCTTTTGCTAATGGAATGGTCAAAATATCGTCTAAGCTTGCACGCTCACGTGATTTTAGGCGGTTTTGAACCTCAACGACATTCACTTGATGATAGTGCATGCTGTGCAAGGTCGCGCCAGTCGGTGATGGAACCCATGCGGTGTTGGCGCCTGCTTGTGGATGGGCAGCCTTGGTATCCATCATCTCTTTCATCTCATCAGGCTTCGCCCACATGCCTTTACCAATCTGAGCGTGACCTTGTAGCCCAGTCTCAAGACCGATATCAACGTTCCATTGCTCGTAAGCTGGCTGCCACACTTGTGACTTCATATCACCTTTACGCACAAATGGTCCGGCGTTCATGCTGGTGTGCATCTCATCACCGGTACGATCCAAGAAGCCAGTATTAATAAAGATAACGCGCTCTTTGGCTTGGCGGATCGCTTCTTTTAGATTGACCGTCATGCGACGCTCTTCATCCATAATACCGATTTTTATGGTATTGCGTTCTAAGCCCAATAAATCTTCTGAGGCATTAAACAAGTCATTCGCCATTTTGACTTCTTCAGGACTGTGCATTTTTGGCTTAACGATATACATCGAACCTTTACGTGAGTTCGATAGCTCAGTTTTACCGTTAAGATCATTCAAAGATAATAGCGGCGTAATCAAGCCATCCATTAAACCTTCGAATATTTCTTCTTGACCGTTACCTAAATCGACTAAGATTGCAGGGTTTTGCATCAGATGACCGACGTTACGAATTAGTAATAGCGAACGACCTGGTAAGATTAGCGTACCGCCATCTGGTGTAGTGTATTCACGGTCTGGGTTTTGTTTACGCGTACGGGTTTTACCGCCTTTTTCAAAGGTCTCTTGCAAGTCGCCATTCATCAAACCAAACCAGTTGCGATAGACTTCGACTTTTTCTTCCGCATCGACAGCAGCAATCGAATCTTCACAATCTTGAATAGCAGTAATCGCTGATTCTAATAAAACGTCTTTAATATTTGCTGGGTCATCTTTACCAACGGGATGATTGCCATCGATTTGAATCTCAGCATGCAGGTTATTGTTCTTTAACAGTATACCCGTTGGGCTTTCGGCGTCACCAACGAAACCTGCAAACTGAGCAGAATCTTTTAGTTGCGTGCTGCTATCGCCTTGGGCAACTTCAAGCTTACCATCGACTACTTTAAAGCCAGTCGCATCATTGTACGAGTCTGATGCTAACGCAAAGTTTTCATCTAAGAATTTTTTGGCGTAAGCGACGACAGCTGCGCCACGCGTTGGGTTATAGCCACCTTTTGCTTCTTGACCATTTTCATCACTGATCACGTCTGTGCCATATAAAGCGTCGTACAAGCTGCCCCAGCGGGCGTTGGTTGCGTTTAATGCATAGCGAGCGTTACGCACAGGTACGACCAACTGCGGTCCGGCAATCTTTGCAATTTCATCATCGACATTTTCTGTACTTACTTTGAAATCATCACCTTCTGGTAATAAATAGCCAATTTCTTGCAAAAATGCTTTATAAGCTGGGTAATCAATATCGCCATTGTTGGCAGGGTGGTCCAAATGCCACTGGTCAATTTGTGCTTGGAGTTTGTCACGGGTCGCAAGCAGCGCTTTATTACGCGGGGTAAATTCTTTGACGACCTTTTCAAAACCTGACCAATAACTGTCTGAATCAACACCGACTTTCGGCAGCACTTCGTTTTCAATAAAATCGAACATCTGCTGATCGATAGCAAGAATGCCTTTCTGAATACGATTGGCGTTAGAAGACTGGCTCATATTGTTATCCTTATCTATTGGTGAGGTTTGTTGATGCTGGGCTGCCAAAAAACATAGTAGCCATGTAAACGGGTATGTAAAGCAGGCATGCAAAGTAATAAATACTGGATCTTAAAAGACAATTCAAGCGAATCTATTAGTACATTACATTGGCTGTTATGCCTTTAGCTGTTATTAGTCATTTATTTAACATTTTACTATCAGATAGTATCTAGACTGGTTTTAAGCAAAGATTACTTATAAACCTTAAATTTTGAGGCGGCATTGATAGTTGATATAATGCTAGCCATCCACTATTAACTGACCATCAATAGTAAGACAAAATATCCCAAAAGCAAAATATCATCCTACTATCAAATAATGAAATAAACAAGAAAAGCTCATTCAGCAAGTAAATACTTAGACTGTATATAAATGATACCCTATAAGCCATATGAGCTGGAAGCCATAAATTCTCAATCTAAACATGCTGGCCTAAAGGTAAGTATAAACTGTAAGTAATCATTACAGTACTAATTTATACGTAATGGTTATCTATCACACCAAGATGTGTAAGAAGGTTTGAATATATTCAGCTTATGATATGTCATTTAGTTAATATCGCTAAAAGCTCAAAATAGAGGCGTAATATGACAGCGTCGCACGCTTATTTACTCTTATTGTAGAGTCAGCTCAATCTAAAGAAGATAGACTCGTAGCACGTACAGCTAATATTGTTTTTACATTGAAGCGCTTATATGTCTTATTCTTTAGTTTAAATATCACTTTAAACATCCACTCGCAAATAAAGCCTAATTAAACTATGACCATAAATTCGCAAAACACTTCAATAATGCAGTCGCCAATAGCTAATATTAAAGAAGACATCTTTGAAGAAAACGAAACGCAAGAAGACAATGTTAAAGAAGACAATGCCAAAGAAGACAGCGTCGATATCGGACAACTACGGCCACCTTTAAAGGTAGACCTCTCTCCTATTTATAATTTTTTGGGGGCGCGCACCACGCAAGCCTGGGTAAATGCAGCCATTGTTGACTTGCCATTGATTATTCAAGATCATGCCAATTGCGAAAAAAAGGCCGCTGGTACGGCGATGAATTTAATATTTCGCTATGAATTTTCTTATGATTTGCAGCGTAAATTGGCACAGTTGATACGTGAGGAGATGCTGCATTATGAGCAAGTGCTCGGCATTATGCATGAGCGCGGGCAAGAGTGGGAATACCTAAGTGCGGGGCGTTATGCTAAAGGTATGCTCAAACATAAGCGTACCTATGAGCCAGCAGCGATGGTAGATGTGTTGATAATAGGCGCATTTATTGAGGCGCGCTCTTGCGAACGTTTTGCTGCGCTTGCTGAGGTCATCGATGATGAGCGTTTGGCAAAATACTATCGCTATTTACTAAAGTCAGAAAGTCGCCATTTCGAAGACTATTTGGCATTGGCACAATCTTTATCCGATGATAATATTGATGAGCGGGTCGCATTATTTAAAGAGGTGGAAGCAGAGTTGATAGTTAGCCCAGATCCTGAGCTACGCTTCCATAGTGGCACCCCCTGCTTCACATAACCTATTAGATTTTGTCTTAGATAAAATAAAAAAGTGCTGCAAACAATCTATTTAGCATAGGTGTTTACAGCACTTTTTTTGTCCAAGCCTAGTCATTCAAAATTCGTTTTTATGACAGTGGTTATTTATCATCTACCATTAATGCACTATCATACTGTTTATGATCTTTTGCTACGTGATGCGGATCATGGTCAGGTGTTAATTCTTCTGCGGCGGCTGGATTGACTTTCTGCAGTGCATCATCGGGAACAATACCATCGTTATCGTCTGCGTCTTTGAGCTTATAATTTTTCTTGTCGTCTACTGCTTCATCATCTGGCGTATTCATAGCGATTCCTTATGCTCGATACTTAATGCTTAAAACTTATTATTTCTTAAGTATTTAATAAATGACTTTTATCAACTGACCATTCAAAAACTATTAATCTTTTTCATCAGGATTTAATACACGTGTTTGAGCATTATCGACGTTTGCATAGCGGTTCAAATCGTTTATAGCGGCGCTTTTAGAAGCGTCGCTAACAGTAGTATGCTCATTGATACCTTCATCAAACGCACTGCCTTCTTGGTCACGGCGATCTGGCTGACGCGCGGCATTATCGCCAGTATTAACATGCTCTGAATTTACCACTCTCTCTTGATTTACAATGCTCTCTTGAAAGGTATCAGTGCCTTTATTGGTAGTGGTGTGATTTTCAATATCATCATCAGTAGACATCACGTTATAATTATTGTGATGAATGTCTTCATGCGTATGTTTACCATGGTCTACATCATCACTGACATATCTTGTGCCAATCACTGTTTCTTGAAACGTCTCTGTACCTTTAGGTATATCGTCATGATCTGCAATATTGTTGGCAATCGTATCATGACTGCTAGCAGGAGTATCGTCATTATCAATGCCAGTACCATCAATACGAGATTTAGTTAATTGAGGATCTTTGGTTTGCATATCTTTGTTTTGCATAGTGATATCCTTATTTTTTTAACTTGTTATTTTTTTAACTTATCTTTCTTGTTTTTTTGTTAGCCATCAGATGGCTATCGACTATCTAAGATAGAACGTTCACTCATATTGAAAGCTATTCATTACCTTTTTGGCTGAGGTCATAAGCATTCAGATCGCCGACATTTTTGCCGCCATCGGGTAAATTCTCTTCCTTGCGCGGATCAGAGTAAATTTCATCGGTTTCCTGCGATTCTTGCTGCGGTCCATCGATTTCTGGATCGTGCTTGCGTCCCTCATAACTGTCTCTGGTATTATCCGGCTCTAATGCTGCTGGATCATCAATAAATACGGGTTCTTCATTATTTGGATGGGTATTGTTTGGGTGGGTATTGTTTGGATGAGTATTATTTGACATGGCCTTTTCCTCACGTTTGGTAGTCTTGTATTTATTTAAATAGTAAGTAACTCAAATGATTATGGCCGTTAGCCAAAACAATTACTATTTATCTGTACGCAAGTCATCATCAATAAAAGAAGTTTGTTCTGCTTCGCTCAATTTTGCTGGCGCATCGACTTGTTTTTTATTTTCTAAGTTTTTCTCAATTTGCTGACTATCCGCTTGCTCTGCTGCTTTTTTAATATCTGAGGTATCGTTGTTAGTATTACTCATGATGACGTTCCTGTTTTTATCGTTTATTAATGGTTGCTTAGTACTTATATGTTCAGTGGTTATCAGCCGTCCCTAACTTATTGAGCTTATATTTACCCAACAACGATAAGACTGACTTTGATTATAAGTAGAAGTTTCGGTATCTCACCAGTGTACTGCGGTATCAATATGTGAATAAGTGTGAGGTTACAAGCCGGTTTGTAACTTATTGGCTGCATTTATCAGCATAAAAAAACCAAGCGTAGAGTGACATCTACGCTTGGCTTTTATTTTAACTGGACATTTTGATGCGATTAATAGGTCTCTGAGAGAGTATTAACCAAGTTAACTAGACAGGCTCACCCACTCCATTAATCATTTTTAACAAATGCTCCTGGGCAATATGTGGCAGCTCACCTGCTGCTGGCGCATTCTGTTTCCAAACACCATCACCGCTGAGCGTCCACGCTTGCGTGTTGTCTTGAAGATAATTTAATAAGCCATCTTGATAAATCTGCTTAGACAGTTTTTTATCTTCAATCGGAAACGCAACCTCTACGCGATGGAATAAGTTACGGTCCATCCAGTCGGCACTGCCGCAATACAGACGCTCATCACCATCATTATGAAAATAGTAAATGCGGGTGTGCTCCAAAAAGCGACCGATGACCGAGCGCACCGTGATGTTTTCAGACAGACCTTTTACTTGCGGACGTAGACAGCACATCGAGCGTAAAATCAGCTCGATTTTGACCCCCGCTTGTGAGGCGTCATATAGCTTATCAATCAAACGACGTTCGGTTAAAGCGTTCACTTTTATAATAATATGGGCGCGCTTGCCAGCTTTGGCATAAGCAATTTCATCATCAATAAAGCCCATCAATTTATCATGCAAAGTAAATGGCGCATGTAAGAGCTTTTTGAGGTTAGCAGGTTTACCCATACCGGTAAGCTCATTAAAAATCTTATGAACGTCTTCAGAGATATCAGGGTCAGCACTGAATAACCCATAGTCAGTATAAACTTTGGCATTGGCTGCATGATAATTACCGGTACCTAGATGTACGTAACGGCGGATTTTATCATTCTCACGACGCACGATGAGCATGAGCTTGGCATGGGTCTTATAACCGACAATACCGTATACCACGACCGCGCCTGCTTCTTGCAGATAATTGGCCACTGCGATGTTTGAAGCCTCATCAAAGCGCGCACGTAACTCGATGACGGCAGTGACTTCTTTGCCATTCCGAGCGGCAGCTGCAAGCGCTTGAACAATCTCTGAATTGGTCCCTGAGCGATATAGTGTTTGCTTGATAGCCAAAACTTTTGGGTCGTTGGCAGCTTGCCATAGTAGATTTACTACTGGTGAAAAGGCATGAAAAGGATGATGAACTAAAACATCGCCTTTACGCATAGCGGCGAACATACTGGTGGTTTTATCAAGCTTATCAAAATCACGGCGAAAGGGCTTAGGAACGATATGAGTAAACGGCTTATAGCGCAGCGCTGGAATATTAAAATCAAATAGCAGTCGCGTTAAGTTCACGGGTCCATTAACACGGTAGAGCTGGTTATCATGTAGATCAAACTCATCGAGTAGATAATCACTAATAGGCGTCGGACATTCTGTAGTGACCTCAAGGCGTACCTTGTCACCAAAGCGGCGGTTTTCAAGCTCGCCTTCCAGTGCCTTGGCGATATCTTCAACATCATCTGCCAAGTCTAAATCAGCATTACGTGTGAGCCTAAATTGATGACAACCGGTAACGTTGACTCCCGGAAACAGCTCACCAACGTGCTCATGAATCACTGCTGACAGCATAATATGATGCTCTTTGCCACCTGTCAGCTCATCAGGTAGGCGAATCACACGCGGCAAACTACGCGGTGCAGGGACAATAGCCAGATTGATATCACGACCAAAGGCATCTTTACCGTCTAAAGTGGCGATAAAGTTTAAGCTTTTATTCACCAGACGCGGAAAGGGATGCGCCGGATCGATGCTAATTGGGGTCAATACTGGGGATACTTGCTCAATAAAATAACGCTTCATCCATGCTGATTGCTCGGCATTAAGCTCATCACGTTTTAAATAACGAATGTCTTCAAGCGCCAGCGCTGGCAAAATATCTTCATTCAAAATACGGTATTGCTCATCGATGGCATCATGGGTCACCGCTGATATTTCATTAAGGATTTCACTGGGGCGCATACCGTGAACACTGGTCGATACATCACCTAGATTTAGTTTTTGCATAATACCTGCAACGCGAATCTCAAAAAACTCATCTAAATTCGATGAAAAAATCATCAAAAAGAATAGACGTTCAAGTAAAGGATGGCGAGGATCTGCCGCTTGTGCTAAAACGCGCAGATGAAACTGCAATAAAGACAAGTCGCGATTGATATAACTGCTAGGTGAATAGCTACCATCCTCCGAGCGTTGCCACTCAACCTCAGTTAAGTTAGGGCTACTATCGATAAGAAGATTGTTTATTTTCACAGCATTATTTGTGCCGCTCTCTGTATTGATATCATGGACGTCATGATTGGCCTCAATAATGTCATCAATCTTATGACTCGTATTGTGCTTACTATTCATCTCTGCCACGTTATTACTCCTTTATCATTATCGATATGCCATCATCTTTTATATTTGTCTTTATACTAAACGTCTCTTCTAACTTATCATTGTTATTTTTTATAAAATTGACTGCTACACCTCAAACCTACTGCCATTTGATTGCGTTCAATTAGCACTCTAAGCAGATTGTGGCAATACGGCATTTTTCATACGTTTTTTAATGATACGTTGTTTATTACGCAGGCGTTTGTCGCCTTGATTGTCTTCATAATATTTTGGATTGGTCAGCATTGCGATCAGTAAGGCTGATTCATCACGGTTCAGGTTGGCAGCTGATTTATCAAAATAATGCTGGGCTGCTGCCTCGACACCATAAACACCATTACCAAACTCCGCCACATTTAAATAAGCGGTTAAGATACGCTGCTTATCCCACAAGGTTTCAATCATCAATGTGATAATAGCCTCTTCGGCTTTACGTGTATAAGAGCGATGCGAGGTTAAAAACAGGTTTTTAGCCAATTGTTGGGTGATGGTTGAGCCACCTGCTGACATTTTACCAGTCGCTTCATTTTTCTTTTGTGCCGCTTTAATGCCCTTAAAATCAAAACCATCATGTTGGCTAAACGTTGAGTCTTCACTCACAATCGCCGCTTGCTTGGCAGACTTGGCAATCTGATCATATTCAACCCAAGTTTGGGTAACATCACCACCCGTCAAACGATGGGTCAGCATAAACATACTGTTATTAATCGGCTGGGTTTTCCAAATTAACAGTAGTCCGGCGACTAACACATGGAATGCGACGACCAATACCATAAAGGCCAAAATCAGTCGTTTGATAAATTTGCCAAAACTTGCCATGCGTGATATCCAAGTGATCGAAAAGATAATAAGATGAAGTAAGGAGCTGTCAGTAAAAAGCTGTCAGACAGTAGTTATGAACCGATAGCTATAAATCGATGATTATGAATCAGCAATGATAAATAGCAGCTCATCTTACCTAATCTCACAATCGCTGTCATTATTTACCCCACTTCTTTATCATGTCATAAAGGTTGAGCGATATTGACGTTTTTGATTGAAGTCTGAAAACAGGCACTTTGCAACAAGTATTAAATAAGAGAATCAATATGCAGGATGATAATAATATAACAGCATTACGGGCACGTATGATTGAAGCACAGCCCCAACTCGGCACTGCTATAAATCTTGATAAATGGTGGTTACTTGGGACTTCTGGCTGTCACTTATGTGACATCGCTGAGCAACTTATCATACAGTTTCAAGCGGTACAGCCTATTATTTATCAACATGTCGATATCGCCGATTTTGATGAGCTTCTCATGATGGAATTTGCCACTACTATCCCCGTGATACTGACGCCATCCAAACGTTTAAATTATCCATTTTCCGTTCTAGATTTGCAGCGTTTATTGTAACCCTACCAACGACTGCTCGCTTATTTAACACACCTGTGAAACAAACTTAATTCCTACTAATTTAAAACATTACATCTCATTTTATTCATTTTTAGCCAATATATTGATAGCTAACCTTTCCTGTTTTTGTTATAAGTTTAAGGTCGTCTGTATAATAATGCAGTGAGTATCGACAATTTAGTGAGCAAAGGAATGCCACCATGAATCAGATCCTAAGACCTGACAAAGCTACTCTAGTAGAGCTGTTTCGCGATTTTATTGAGCCTCAATACGTGATCAATGATGAGGAGACTCAAAAGCCTTTTGAGTGTGATGGCTTATCGGTGTATTGCGATATGCCGCTCATTACGGTGCTACCAAAAACTGTTGAACAAGTTTGCGAGGTGATGCGAATCTGTTATCGCTATCAAATCCCTGTGGTGGCGCGCGGTGCCGGTACGGGTTTGTGTGCAGGCGCGATGCCCAACCCTGATGGCGTCTTATTGGTATTGTCCCGATTCAAGCATATCCTTGATATTGACCCGCTTGCCCGTAGCGCGCGTTTGCAGCCAGGTGTCCGCAACCTTGCTATTAGTGAGGCGGCTAGTCAATATGGCTTGTACTATGGCCCAGACCCCTCCTCACAGATTGCCTGCTCCATCGGTGGCAACGTCGCCGAAAACTCAGGCGGCGTCCATTGTCTCAAATATGGTCTGACCACTCATAACTTGTTAAAAGTTGAGATGGTCACAGTCGAAGGAGATCTCATTACTATTGGTAGTGAAGGTCTTGATAGCAATGGCTTTGACTTGATGGCTTTGATTACCGGCTCTGAGGGTCTACTTGGGGTAATTACTGAAGTGACGGTCAAGCTGCTACCTAGCCCTGAAAAGGCTCAGGTCATTATGGCCGCTTTTGATAACGTTCAGACCGCAGGAGACGCGGTCGGCGGCGTGATTGCCAAAGGTATTATTCCAGCTGGACTTGAGATGATGGACAGTCCAGCCATCATAGCCGCCGAAGCGTTTGCTCATGCAGGCTACCCAATTGACGCCCAAGCATTGCTGCTGTGTGAGTTAGATGGTAGCGAGGCAGAAGTTCAAGAACAGATTGCAGAGGTTGAGCAGCTATTTATCGAGCTTGGCGCAACCACAACGCGTGTCTCACAAAGTGAGGCGGAGCGCGCCTTATTGTGGAAAGGTCGAAAATCTGCATTCCCCGCTGTCGGAAGAATATCCCCTGACTACTACTGCATGGATGGCACCATTCCGCGTAGCCAACTTGCCCACGTCCTAACAGAAATGCAAAAACTCTCAGAGCAATACGGTCTGCGCGTCGCCAACGTGTTCCATGCTGGGGACGGCAATTTGCACCCGCTTATCTTATTCGATGCTAATGTCCCAGGAGAGCTTGAGCGCACTGAAGAGTTTGGCAGCCGTATTTTAGAGCTTTGCGTCAAGGTGGGCGGCTGCATAACTGGTGAGCATGGGGTTGGGGTCGAAAAAATCCGCCAAATGACGATTCAGTTTAACGATCAAGAGTTGACACAATTTCATGCAATCAAGCACGCCTTTGATCCAATTGGTACGCTAAATCCAGGTAAGGGCATTCCAGTGCTCAAGCGCTGTCAAGAGTACCGTACGCTTGACAGACCACAACACAACCATGACTCTCAACCACAGCAAGGAGATCTGGCATGACAGACATCAGTCAAGAGCTGATTGCGCGGGTAAGACAAGCCAGCCATGACGGCACAGCACTACAGATCGTGGGCGGGGGCAGCAAGCAATTTATGGGACGTGAGCCAATAGGCGATCCCATCAGTCTTAGCGAGCACAAAGGCATCATCAGTTATGAGCCGATCGAATTGGTACTGACCGCCCGTGCTGGAACCCCAATTAATGAGATTAATAGCGCCTTGGCAGAACACAATCAGTGCTTAGCATTTGAGCCACCGACATTTAACGGACAAGCAACCTTGGGCGGCACATTGGCCTGCCATTTATCAGGCCCAGCAAGACCTTGGAGCGGCTCAATAAGAGACCATGTTTTAGGTATTCGCCTGATTAATGGCCGCGCAGAAGAACTGCGCTTCGGCGGTCAGGTGATGAAAAACGTCGCCGGTTATGATGTCTCACGGATGCAAGCAGGCGCTATGGGCACTTTGGGTATCATTACTGAAGTCAGTCTAAAAGTCATGCCTCAGCCTGCCACCACTGTCACTATCAAGCAGGAGATGGACGCTGCGACGGCAATTGAGACCATGAATCGTCTCTCAGGACAATCCAACCCCTTAACGGGAGCTTGTTGGTTCGACAATCATTTGTATTTGCGCTTGGCAGGCGCACGAAGTGCTGTAGATAGTACCGTCAGCCAGTGGCAAGGTGCGGCTTTAGAGGATACAGATGCGTTTTGGTCAACGCTCCGTGAGCAGCAATTGGATTATTTCTTAGACGCGTCCTCATTGTGGCGGTTTTCTGTCAAAAGTAGCGCGGCGCATATGCTACCAGAGGAAGATTGGCTGTTTGATTGGGGAGGTTCGCAGCGCTGGCTTCGTGGCGACTTTACCGTGGAAAAACTAGAAGCGCTCGCCGAGGCCGCAGGTGGTCAGGTCAGCCTTTATCGCGGTGGTGACAGGAGTCAGGAGGTCTTTCATACTCAGTCTGAGTCGCTCCAAAAGCTCCACCAGCGCCTCAAACATGCCTTTGATCCGAATGGGGTTTTCAATCCCAATCGTTTATACAGCTGGATGTAAATTGGCTCGATGACAAGGAAGTCATAATGCGAACTCAAATCAATGTAAAATATCTGGATCACCCAGATATTCAAGAAGCCGACGATATTTTGCGCACTTGCGTTCACTGTGGATTTTGTAATGCCACATGTCCGACGTATCAAGAGCTTGGCGATGAGCGTGACGGCCCTCGCGGTCGTATTTATTTACTAAAACAAATGCTTGAAACCGGTGATGTCAGCGAAAAATCCCAACTTCATTTAGACCGCTGTTTGACTTGTCGTAGCTGCGAGACCACTTGCCCCTCTGGGGTAAAATATGGTCGCTTGGCTGAAATCGGCCGCGATATTATGGAAAAACAGGTATCGCGACCTGCTGATCAAAGACTCAAACGCTGGCTTATCAGAAAGATACTGCCCTATCCGCACCGATTTGGGTTTCTTTTACGACTCGGACAATTGTTTCGCTCTTTTTTACCACGCGACTTAAAAGCCCAAGTCCCTGTTAAGCAAATCACCCGCCCGCGACCCTCGCAGCAACATTCGCGGCAAATGCTGGTGCTAGAGGGCTGCGCTCAACCTTCTGCCACCCCCAATACCAACAATGCCGCTGCCCGAGTACTTGATAAGCTAGGCATCAGCTTGATTGCTGCGCCAGATGCTGGATGTTGCGGCGCTGTGAGCTACCACATACCAGCCCATGAAAAAGGGCTTATGTTCATGCGGCGCAACATAGATGCGTGGTGGCCATATATCGAAGCTGGGGCTGAAGCCATTGTTATCAGTGCCTCAGGCTGCGGCTCGATGGTCAAAGAGTACGGCGAAAAACTCAAACATGACGACGCTTATGCGGCTAAAGCCAAACGTATTAGTGCGCTGACCCGAGACCTGAGCGAGATTTTAATCAAAGAGAACCTAGAGAAGTTGGTAGTGAAACAGACGAATCGCAAGACCGCTGTCCACTGCCCATGCTCGCTACAGCACGCTCAGCAGTTGGGCGGTCATGTTGAGCAGATTTTGCAACGCGCTGGGATTGAGCTCTCTAAAACCCAAAACGGACATTTATGCTGCGGCTCTGCTGGCACCTACTCGCTCCTTCAACCTAAGCTGAGCCAGCAATTACTCACCAATAAAATCATCGACCTTACCATCGATAACCCAGATCAGATTGTGACGGCCAACATCGGATGCCAACTGCATTTAGGCAGCCATGCGTCCGTCCCAGTCAAGCATTGGATCGAATTGTTAGACCCATAATAAAACCAACTATAATGAGTTGAATTGATTGTAAAGGACAATCATAATCAGCTCTTAGTCACTGTAACAAAGAATACAAGGTCTCACCTAAGTTTTGAAATAATTTCTTTATCGCCATTTGAATGACGCCCTCAGTACCAGAAAATTATGGGCTTCTTTTGGCTTAATACCTATAAAGAAAAGAGAAATGTCCTTCAATGATATTTCACAGATGACTTCAACTACATATACCAAGGAAGGTTTATTATGTACACTTTTTTGGCCTTAGCGCCTATTTTGGTCGTCCTCGTTTTGCTTGTAATTTTGCGGCTTCCTGCCAAGATTTCTATGGGCGTTGCATATTTAGTAACTGCGCTATTAGCATTGTTCGTTTGGCAAGCCAGTGGTGCCCAAGTAGCAGCCGCTACTGTAAACGGCATCATCGTCGCACTCACACTTTTGTTTATTGTATTTGCCGCTATTTTATTGCTGAATACTTTAAAGGAAGGAGGTGCTATTGTCGCTATCCGTAAAGGCTTTATGGATATCTCACCCGATAGACGCATTCAAGTTATCATTGTGGCGTGGTTATTTTGCTCGATGGTAGAAGGCTCATCAGGATTTGGTACGCCATCTGCTATCGGTGCACCGTTGTTGTTGGCTTTAGGTTTCCCAGCGATGGCATCGGTTATGGCTGTGTTAATTATTCAGTCGACGCCCGTATCATTTGGTGCCGTTGGTACGCCAGTATTACTTGGCGTTTGGACCGGTATCAATGATAAGCAAGACATAACGCAAGCGATTGCGCCACTCTCAGCTGAAAACTATCTATTACAAATTACGGGTAACATCGGTCTGATACATGCGCTGGTGGGTTTTTTAATTCCGTTACTTTTGAGTGGATTTTTGACCCGGTTCTTTGGTAAAAATCGTTCCTTCGTTGAAGGGCTCAAAGTATGGCCTTTTGCAATTTTTGCTGGTCTCAGCTTTACCGTCCCTTATTTTTTAGTGGCTAAATACCTAGGTCCTGAGTTCCCATCATTGGTTGGCGGTTTTATTGGTCTTATGATTGTGCTTCCTGCAGCAAAGCGCGGCTTTTTGATGCCTAAAGATACTTTCGATTTTGCGCCACGCGCTAAATGGGATAAAGACTGGCTTGGCTCATTACCTGAAGAAAAGTATGATGATTCCATTGCACCAAGATTTTCTTTAGTTCGGGCATTTTCTCCTTATCTCATCGTTATTGGCCTATTGATCATCACTCGAGTCATTGCACCGCTTAAAGCATTCTTGACTGGAGATTTGACCACTATAGAATTTACCAATCTTTTTGGTACGACTATTTCCAGTAAAGTACAACTTGCCTACTCTCCAGGCACCATTCTCATTATTGCTTCCTTAATTTGTATCTTATTGTTCAAAATGAACGGACAAGCCGTAAAACGTAGTTGGAGTAGTTCCGCAAAAACCATGGTAGCCGCCGCACCAGCCCTGCTGTTTTCGGTACCTATGGTACAAGTATTCATCAACTCCGGGTCAGCTGCTGAAGTAGTAAATTCGCTACCCGCTATGCCCATATTACTGGCTGAGAGTGCCGCTGGTGCATTTCAAAATGCCTGGCCACTCGTGTCTCCGTGGATTGGCGCGATGGGTGCATTCATTGCGGGCTCTAATACTGTCAGTAATATGATGTTCTCTTACTTCCAGTGGTCAACCGCTAGTCAAATTGGTTTCGATACCAACCTTGCTGCACAAGTAGTAGCACTACAAGCGGTAGGCGGCGCAGCTGGTAATATGATTGCGGTACATAACGTCGTTGCTGCTTGCGCGGTGGTTGGTCTGATGGATAAAGAAGGCTATGTCATTCGCAAAACCTTAGTAGCAATGACATACTATGTTATTCAGGCAGGACTGATCGGTATGGGTATTATTTTCGGTCAAATGTGGTGGTGGATCTTGGCTGTCATTTGGCCAATCGCATTTTTTGGAATTATGGCCATAACGAGTAAAAAAGCCATTGCTTAACATGAGCTAGCTATAATAGTAAACTAGTTTAATCCTATGAATCCACAATCAGCACTCAAACTGACGCTATTATATTAATTGTGATAGCGTCAGTTTTATTTCATGGTTAAAATAGTATCACTCAATAATCAACGACAGAACAGTAATGACCACAACATCATAATTAATAAACGGTTACCAAATAAGCATCAAGGAAGACCTTATGAAAAATTTGAGCAAAATTACTGAAATTGAAGATTTACGCCGTGTCGCCGAGCGCAAAGTACCACGCATGTTTTATGATTATGTCGACTCAGGCTCATGGACCGAGACCACCTATCGTAATAATGAAACTGACTTTGACCGTATCAAACTGCGTCAGCGGGTATTGGTCAATATGGAAGGACGCTCACTTACCACCGAAATGTTGGGCACGCCAGTAAAAATGCCGGTTGCGATTGCGCCAACAGGCTTTACTGGCATGATGTGGGCAGATGGAGAAATCCTCGCGGCACAGGCAGCAGAAAAATTTGGCGTACCGTTTTCACTATCGACTATGAGTATTTGCTCTATTGAAGATGTGGCAGAACATACCAGCCAGCCGTTTTGGTTTCAGCTATATATGATGCGCGATATGGACTTTATAGCCAATTTGATTCGCCGTGCCAAAGAAGCCAATTGTTCAGCGTTAATCCTGACCGCCGACTTACAAGTACTCGGCCAACGTCATAAAGACATCAAAAACGGTCTATCTGCGCCACCAAAACCAACGCTTGCCAATATCTTAAATCTGATGACCAAGCCAGAATGGTGTATGAATATGCTGGGTACCAAGCGTCGCACTTTTGGTAATATCGTCGGTCACGCTAAAAACGTCGAAGATATCTCATCGCTATCAGCATGGACAGCTGAGCAGTTTGATCCTGCGCTGAGCTGGGATGATGTCGCTCGTATTAAAGACATGTGGGGTGGTAAGCTAATTATTAAAGGTATCATGGAGCCAGAAGATGCCGTACTGGCAGCTCGTAGCGGTGCCGATGCGCTAGTGGTTTCCAATCATGGTGGACGCCAATTAGATGGTGCGCCCTCTTCCATTTCATCCCTAGCCGATATCGTACAAGCGGTGCGAGCTGAGGAAAGTCAGATTGAGATTTGGCTCGATAGTGGTATTCGCTCCGGTCAGGATGTACTTAAAGCGATGGCGCTTGGGGCAAATGGCACGATGATTGGTCGCGCATTCTTATATGGTCTTGGCGCGTATGGCGAAGATGGCGTGCGCCGAGCGCTTGAGCTGATTTATAACGAATGTGATATCAGCATGGCGTTTTGTGGTCATACCGATATCAATGAAGTGCGCGATGATATCTTAGTCAAAGGTACCTACGAGCATCTTAAAACTGCCTTGCCTTACGTAGCACCTATGCGCTGGTAAGTGTAGATAAGATAGCCGCTAGACTGGTTGGTCGCTTTCTTTATACTATCCATACCCTTTATACTCTACCTATATTCTTTGATTGATATCTCGTTTTATGACTATCCAGCAGCTGTTTAAAACCGCACCGGTCACTACTTTACTATTAATCAGCTTTATCGGACTGTATATCGTACAAGTGCTGACTGGCGTCGATGCCAATAATCCATCGACTGAGGCGCTGATAAAATGGGGTGCCAATGCGCTGCCCTACACCATGGACAGCGAGCCGTGGCGCTTGGTCAGTAGCGCGTTTTTGCACATTGGTTTGATGCACTTATTGTTCAATGGTTTTGCCATGTATTTCTTTGGCCAGATTGCCGAGCCCATGTTTGGTTCTGCTAAGTTTTTAGCATTATTTTTACTGGCGGCAATCGGTGGCAGCTTACTTAATAACTACGTCACGTGGCAGGGTATTTTGGATGGTACTGGACAACCCGGTATATCGGCGGGTGCGTCTGGCGGCATCATGGGTATTGGTGCGGCACTATTGATCGCCGCGCTGTTTAAGATATCGGTCAATGGCATGGTGCTCAATTTAAAAAGCCTGATATTGATCATGGGCATCAACCTTGTGTATGGTTTTGCCGTACCGGGTATCGATAATGCTGGACATATTGGTGGCGCGATTACCGGACTCATCATTGCACTGGCTTTCGCAATTGCTTACCGTCAGCGCATGGCAGCTGTTATACAGAATACTGCCATTAATCAAAGTAATTATTTACCGCATTATCAAAGTGAGCAACAAGACGAATACCACACCACTTATATTAATATGCCAGTGAATAACGATACTGGTTTTAATAACGATTCTAATTTGAATGATGCTCGTTTAAATAATGCCAGTTTGTATAATGAGAGTCATGTGGATAATAATATTGGTGTAAACTCAAACATCAATATCATCCCTAATTATCCGATTCTAAGCGCAGAAAAAACCCCGCCTAAATCTATGCTTATTTGGCAATTGCTGCCATGGCTAGTGATGCTACTTCTTAGTATTGGCTTTATTTGGTGGTGGCAAGATATTCATCAGCAGATATTACAAGTACTAGCAGCCATTGAGTAAGGTGGCTGAGTAAAGCATCACCGTTATTTATTATTGTTAAAAGGTTCGATCGCTCACACAAATTAATTTTGGCTTTCCTTACTCGACTATTTTTACCCATCTATTCTACCCACTTATGAGAGCAAATCATGTTTAAATCATCAGCGCTATCCAATTCCGCTACGCGCACTTTGCTTGGCGCACTAACGGCTACTGCCTTATTTAGTGTCTCCAGCCTATCGAATGCTGCTCTATTTAATAAAAACCTGCCGACTGATCCAGACGCTCAACTAAGTGTCGGCGTCAACGTCCTAGCGGTAAATTCAGCCTATGACTTGGAAGATAGTACTGATGTGCTGGTATTACCGGGTGTGTTTTATGATAATAATAGAATATATGCGCGCGGTGCTCAAGCTGGTGCTTATATCATTAATGATGGCACCAATCAGTTAGCTGCTTACGCTCAGCTGGCTGGTAGCGAGTTTGACCCTGATGATGCCAATGGTGCACTTCAAGGTCTTGATAAGCGTAAAGCATCTGCTGCTGCAGGTTTAAGTTATCAGCGCCGTACTCCGATTGGTGCCTTTCGCGTCCAATATGCGACTGATATTTTAGATAATAGTGGTGGAAATACTGCTCGCTTGTCTTATCTTGCCAAAATCACCAAAAACAAGATAACGGTCTATCCAAGCGTTGGATTTGAGTATCATGATAACGACTACAATCAATATTATTACGGCGTGAGCGATACAGAATCAACGAAAACAGGCATTGCAGCTTATACTGCCAATTCAAGCCTAAATCCATATATCAATATTAGTGCCAACTATGATTTTAATGAGCGCTTTGCAGGATTCTTTAATCAAAGCTTAAGCTACCTGCCAAACGAGCAATATGACAGTCCAATGGTTGACTCACGTACTGACTCAACGACGACGCTTGGGTTGCTTTATAAGTTTTAGAACTTAAGAAAGAATGATGAGAAAAAAGCTGGGCATTTTGCTCGGCTTTTTTGTGGGAATTAATTGAAATAGAGTGTCGTTTGTAAATGTTGCTATTTACAATGGTGCGCGGGGCGACACCCTACGTTTAATAAAAATCATAGCTATCCTCTTGTTATCTAATTTTAATCTTACTCTGTTCAATGTAATAACTCCAAACCGTAGCTATAAACAAAACTCCATACGAGGTGACCCAGAAGCCAAACCCCCATACCTTCAACTCAATATCAGAGTCATAAACTCCTTTATCACCTGACGCTATAACTCTTGTAATAAAAAAGGACGATAACCCAAGTATAAAGGTGAAAGCTGCTAACTTAATCGGGTTTTTTTGATGCTTAATCATATAGATAGCCAGCAAGAAAGACAGATTGCTATAAGCTTGAAATACTAAACCAAGCCAGCCAAACGTAATCCCTAAAACTAAAGTTTCATAGCCAAAATAGGTTTCATTATCATAATGTAGGGCGGGTAAACATAAGGAAATGAGCCATAAATATGGAGCTATTTTAAATAATACTTGTGGTGTTAAATTAGCACTGTTAAAACTCATTAATTAACCTTATCGTAAACTTGAAAATGACATTCATCATATTTAGTAATTTCAAATATACTTTAAGAGCTAATCATGATTTGCGAAAAAAGTATGGATTTTATCCCTAATAGCTATTAACCCAAAAATTTTGGTTTTCTATAATACAAAAAAAGACCTTGCCACATTACATGACAAGGTCTTTTTATAAGTCAAAATATCAACTTTAAAAACTTGAGTAGCGAGGAAGACAAACGCAAGCACTACTAATAACTGTAGGCTCAGCTTGTCTGACAATGCTAATCAGATTTTTAGATTGATATTAAGAAGGATGCACCATATCAGCAGGAAGAACCCACTCATCAAACTGAGCTTCAGTTAATAGCTCCAATTCAACCGCAACTTGCTTCAAAGTTTTATTTTCTTTATAAGCAGTCTTAGCGATTTTGGCTGCGTTTTCATAACCAACATGACGGTTAAGCGCAGTGACCAGCATCAATGAATTATGCAAGAAGTCATCGATTTTGTCTTTTACTGGTTCGATACCAACGGCACAGTTTTCGTTAAAGCTATTGCACGCATCACCAAGTAGCTTGATAGATTGCAATAAGTTAAAGGCGATTACTGGCTTATAAACGTTTAGCTCAAAGTTACCTGACGCGCCTGCCATGCTGATAGTGACATCGTTACCCATGACTTGCGCCACAACCATCGTCATTGCTTCTGACTGGGTTGGGTTTACTTTACCCGGCATGATAGAAGAGCCTGGCTCATTTTCGGGAATGGTCAATTCGCCCAAACCACAACGAGGACCTGATGCTAACCAACGTACGTCGTTAGCAATTTTGTTTAAGCTACCGGCTAGGGTTTTTAGTGCGCCAGAAGCAAATACTTCCGCATCACGAGCAGCTAATGCTTCAAATTTATTCGGTGACGTCACAAATGGTAGACCAGACAATGTCGCCAATTGCTCAGCTGATTTTACCGCATAATCAGGATGGGCGTTTAGACCGGTACCAACTGCCGTACCGCCTAGTGGTAATTCATACAAACCTTGTAGCGCATTATCAATACGTACCAGTGAGTGATCAAGTTGGCTAACATAGCCGCTAAACTCTTGACCTAATGTCAAAGGCGTGGCGTCTTGCAAATGCGTACGACCGATTTTAACAATGCTATCGAATTCTTTCGCTTTAGCATCCAAGGTATCACGTAGCGCTTTGACTGCTGGAATCAATAAACTATTGATTTCACGCGCTGCTGCCACACGAATAGCTGTTGGGAAGCTGTCATTGGTAGATTGAGCATGGTTGACATGGTCATTTGGGTGAATCGGCGTATAGCTACCGCGCTCATTACCAGCGATTTCGTTGGCACGATTGGCCAGTACTTCGTTCATATTCATGTTTGACTGGGTGCCAGAACCGGTCTGCCAAACGACTAGCGGGAACTGATCGGTTAGCCCACCGTTGATAACTTCATCAGCAGCTTGAACGATTAAGTCGCGATTATCATCTTCAATACGCTCAAGGCTAGCATTAGTAATCGCAGCGGCTTTTTTGACCAGTGCCATCGCTTCAATCATCGGACGCGGCAGGGTTTCGCCACCGATTTTAAAGTTTTCGCGGCTACGCTGGGTTTGTGCGCCCCAATAAGCATCAGCTGGGACTTCCACGTTGCCCATGGTGTCTTTTTCGGTACGAGTTGCCTGATTCTGTGTCGACATAACTACCCTCTTCGATGGTTTGTTGGTAAATGCTTTATCATAAAAAGTGCAACGCCTGCTGCACATAAAGAAAAATACGATATAAAGTGGCGTTATGATAGCATGACTAGGGCGTGTTGAATATTGACAAATAGCCATTGCGGCTGTCTAAAAGCACCAGTCACCATCAATTTAATACATTATCGGATAGTCTATCTATGCATCCTGAGCTAAAAAATATTGAGACAATTGAACTTAAAGTTAGCAATCCGCCTAGACGCCATTTTACTCGCCAGCGTCGCCAGTTAAGTGCAGGCGCACGCCGCCAATTGGCAAATTCAGCAAGCTTGCATTTGTTTAAGCTGCAGCAGCGTTTGCCGCCGCGTGCGCGTATTGGCTTATATTATGATGGCTTTGCTGAGCTGCCTACTCAGCCACTGTTAGATTGGTGTCAACGCTTAGGCTATGTGCCGTATTTACCAGTGGTCGGTTCATTGGGAAATGATGATAAACGCCTACGCTTTGTACCTATTTATCATGCAAAATTATTAAATATACCGACGCGCATTCATAGCTTAGGCATGAAACAAAATCATCATCGCAGATTATTGTGGGCACGCGAGTTGGATGTGATTATCTGTCCATTAACGGCAGTTGATAAAAATGGTAACCGTATGGGTATGGGTGGCGGATTTTATGATACGACGCTTGCTAAAAGCTATCAATCAGGGGCAAAAAAACCACTAAAAATTGGCTGGTGCTATGATTTTCAAGTGATTGAGCAATTAGAACGTCAGCCTTGGGATGTGCCCTTAGATGGTTTGATTACGCCAAGTGGCTTGAGGTGGTTTTGATGGAAAATGATAAACAATCTATCGAAGCTAACTCTAGCGCAGAGAATGTCGAACAACATTTACAAGAGTTAGAAAAAGCGGATTATGAGCTTCTATATTATAGCCAGGAGCAGTCTTTTAGCGCTAATGAGCTGGGAAGAGTGATTAATGAAGAACGTTTAAATGAGTTAATGGCGCAAAGTGATGCGTTTTTAAGTAGTTTGAATGGTGAAATTAAGGATTTTGATAAATAATTTAGTATTTAAAGATTTTTTTGCCAAACCTCTCAAAATCATGCATTGAATCTAAACAAGGTTTTCCCCAGTCGCTATCTGTCTCTAAAAAAGCTCGTGATAAAGATGACAACCCATGAAATCTCAGTTTTAACTTTTCTACATCATTATTATGAAAGTTATCCAAAAAACTTTCATACAATAAAGCATACTCTTTTAAAACATCTGACTGTTGATAATTTGGCTCGCTTTTTATAGACTTAACTGCCATAGAAGCTAGATCTACTAAGTGCTGTAACTCGTTATTATTAACATTCATAGATGTAGCCTCGCGTTAAAAGCATGATTTAAACTTCAAAAAGGCGAGCATACTTTATAACTATACTCGCCTTTTCTATATTAACTTTAAGAGTCTATATGACTAATTAAAGCACCATCGCCGCAATCCAACCAAATATCAATAACGGAATGTTGTAATGAATAAAGGTTGGTACTACGCTGTCTTTGATATGGTCATGCTGTCCATCAACGTTGAGACCAGAAGTGGGTCCAAGCGTCGAATCTGACGCTGGAGAACCGGCATCACCAAGTGCGCCAGCCGTTCCGATAATCGCCACCGTAGCGAGTGGCGAAAAGCCTAGCGAAATACATAACGGCACATAAATAGCGGCAATAATTGGGATGGTTGAGAATGATGAACCAATGCCCATCGTAACGACTAGACCTATGCTTAACATGACTAAAGCAGCAATGGCTTTATTACCAGCAAACAAGTTCGTCGCCCCGTCGATAAGTGGTGCAATCTCACCAGTAGCTTTCATTACCTCGGCAAAGCCCTGCGCCGTAATCATAATAAAGCCAATCATCGCCATCAGCTTGATACCATCGTTAAACACCGTATCAGCTTCACGCCACTTAACCACACCCGTCGCCATAAAAACGCCAAAGCCAAACATCGAGCCAAGCAATAGCGAGTCAGTATAAAGCTGCACTACAAAGGCTGTCACAATCGCAGCAATCGCCACCAGTGTTTTGAGCTTACTTTGCGTTTGTGCATCAGCCGCGGTTTTGCTCAAGGCATCACCTTCTACAACCACATCATGCGCTTCTCTATCGATTGCAAGCTGCTGATATTGACGAGGTTTACGATAGCTGATAAATACTGCGATCAGTAAGCCCACGAACATACCCAAGGCTGGAATCGCCATCGCTTTGGTGACCGAAATATTGCTAATATCAATGCCCGCTTCACCAACGTTTTTGAGCATAATTTGATTGAGATAAATATCGCCAAAGCCATAGGGAATAAACATATAAGTGGTGACAAGCCCAAAAGTAATCAGACAAGCAATCAGGCGTCTATCAATCTGCATGCGGTTAAAGGCGAGTAATAATGGTGGTACCAGCAAGGGAATAAAGGCGATATGAATAGGGATTAAGTTTTGGCTAAAGCAGCTCATGGCGACCAAGCCTGCAAACAGCATATACTTAATCATGCCACTGGTGCCACCAGCATCGATACGTTTGATGACTGCACCTGCTAAAGACTGTGGCAATCCAGAATGTGCAATCGCGACCGCAAACGCACCTAGCAGCGCATAAGATAACGCAATTTGTGCACCGTTTTTAATCCCTTCTTGAAAGGCGTTCAAGGTATCGGTCATACCGAGACCAGCGATGAGTCCACCTGCCAGCGCACCGATTAATAAGCTGAGCACCACGTGTACTCGCGCTAGTGACAACCCCAGCATGATGACAACTGCCAGTAGCACCGCATTGATAGCCATATTCTTGCCCCTTACCCTATATTTTGTAGCCTGTTATCGACCCATTTTGACATGCTGCCAATCTACTTATTACGCCCTAGCCTCTTGATTCACCCAGCCGTTATTTAGACCGAGTGGTTAAGACGCGCGTCAGTTTACCTGATTTTGCACATAAAACCCACGCGCAGAACCGAGTAGATATAAGAGAAAGCGCAAATAAACCCGCAATATTCTCTCTCCTGCTAGTGAGTAAGCCTTGCAATTTTATATAGCAGCACCATTTATCTAAACATGAACCACGAACTTGACTTTACAAGTCTGGTGAACGAGGAAAGAATATATGAGTGAACATAAAATTGACCAAGACAATATCGACATCGATGTCGACATTTCATCTACCGTGGCTGATGATAGTACGTTAGATAATAGTACGTTAGATAATAGTGCTGTAGATAATGCTGCTTTAGATAATGTCGCTTTAGATAATGCCAGTGCTCAAAATGATGAGCATTCAGCAGACAATAAAAAAGAGCAGGCAAAAGATAATGCTGCTGAAAACTATCTACCGTTATTGGCACTGCGTGACGTTGTCGTTTATCCGCATATGCAAATTGCCTTGTTTGTCGGGCGTGAACCTTCAGTCAAAGCTGTCGAATTGGCACAAGCCGAGTACGGCAACAAAGTACTGGTTCTTGCCCAAAAAGACTCGCTCACCGAAGATATTGATCACGACAACTTGTATCAATACGGCACGGTATGTCGCATCGTCAGTACCATGCCGCATGATAGCGATGAGAATTGCATCAAAGTATTGATTGAAGGGCAATATCGAGCGCGCGTAGATTCAATAGAGAGTCATGACGAGCTATTGATGGCAAGCTTTGAGCGTGCTGATCTTGACGTCAGTATGGATGAGAGCCAGCAGAAAAACACTATACAAGCTTTGACCACGCTGTTTGAAAGCTATGCGGATGCGCGTCTGCGCAATGCGCGTGAGCTAACGCGCGTCGCAAAGCGTATCGATGACTTGCTTGAGTTGGTCTATTTTATCTCAACTCGTGTGTCGATGGATCTTGATATCAAACAGTCATTTTTAGAAAAAAATGATATCAAAACCCATATCAATACTTTGACCGAATATTTGGTCAAGCAAAGTGCTGAGCAAAACATCGAGCAAGATATCCAAGAAGCTGTCCGTCAGCAAATGGAAGACAATCAGCGCGAATACTTCTTAAACGAGAAGATGAAAGCCATTAAAAATGAGCTGTCAGATATGAATGACGGCGCGTTCGATGGTGATGATGATGTGGCTGAGCTTGAACAACGTTTAGATAAAGCTGACCTGCCGGAAGATGTGCGCAAAAAAGCCGAGCAAGAGATGAAAAAGCTCAAAATGATGCCGCCAGCGTCCTCTGAGTCTTCAGTAGTCCGTAACTATATTGAATGGATTTTGGATACGCCGTGGAATGCGACGACCAAAGTTTCTATCAATTTGGATAAAGCTAAAACGGTTTTAGACGAAGACCATTATGGCTTGCAAGATGTGAAAGATCGCATCTTAGAGTACCTCGCCGTGCAATCACGGGTGAAAAAACTTCGTGGTCCGATTCTATGTCTTGTCGGTCCTCCTGGTGTTGGTAAAACCTCATTAGGCGAATCGATTGCTCGTGCCACCGGTCGTAAGTTCGTGCGTATGGCGCTTGGCGGCGTACGTGATGAAGCTGAGATTCGTGGTCATCGCCGTACTTATATCGGTGCGATGCCAGGTAAAATCGTCCAGTCACTGGCAAAAGTCGAAGTGAAAAACCCGCTATTCTTATTAGATGAAATCGATAAGATGGCGCAAGACTTCCGCGGTGATCCAGCATCAGCATTGCTTGAAGTATTAGATCCATCACAAAACGATACTTTTAACGACCATTATTTAGATATGGATTTAGACTTATCGCAAGTGATGTTTATCTGTACCGCTAATAGTATGGATATTCCAGCAGCGCTACTTGACCGTATGGAAGTCATTCGTCTACCGGGTTATACCGAAGCAGAAAAGGTTAATATCGCGCAGAAGTACCTTGTGCCAAAAGCCATTAAAAATAATGGTCTTAAAGAAGGCGAGATTGAGATTGTTGAGGCGGCATTGCATAGCATCGTACGTAGCTATACCCGTGAAGCAGGTGTGCGTAACCTTGAGCGTGAAGTCAATAAGATTTGCCGCAAAGTGGTTCGCGGCTCGGTTGAAACGCATGGCGCTCGCGCTCCGAAAAAAGCAGAACGTCAACTGGTTGTAGTCGATGACAAAAATATCGATGACTATCTGGGCGTCCATCAATATGACTATGGCTTAGCTGAAGAAGAGCCTGAGATTGGTCGTATTACTGGGCTTGCTTGGACACAAGTCGGAGGTGAGCTACTGACCATCGAAGCGGTAGCGATGAAAGGTAAAGGCGAGCTTATCTTTACCGGTTCACTCGGCGATGTGATGAAAGAGTCTATTCGCGCTGCAATGAGTGTGGTACGCGCCCGCGGCGATAGCTTAGGGATTGACTACGAGACCTTTAAAACGACTGACGTCCACGTACATATGCCAGAAGGTGCGACACCAAAAGATGGTCCATCTGCTGGTGGTGCACTAACGACAGCGCTGGTCTCTGCTTTAACTGGTATTGCTATTCGTCCTGATATTGCCATGACAGGTGAGATTACGTTACGCGGTAAAATCCTACGTATCGGTGGTCTTAAAGAGAAGCTGCTAGCTGCTCATCGTGGCGGTATCAAGCATGTCTTGATTCCAGATACCAACGAGCGAGACTTGGCGGATATCCCTGATAACGTCAAAGAAGGCTTAACCATTCAGCCAGTCGCGACGATTGATGAGATATTAAAAGTAGCATTGGTCAGAATGCCAGTGCCACTAAAACCTGTCAAAGTAACGGTTGATAAGACCAAAGGTAAAGCGTTGCACAATTAATTAAATCACTGACAGTTCAATATTAAAAAAGCCGCTTACAGCAATGTAGGCGGCTTTTTTTTGGCAATAATAAGCAACAATCTAAATAAAACCTTGTGCTATATTTTAGACAAATGTTTATTTAGTGATTATCATGATTTTAAACCGCTTAACTTTATCCTTATTGCTCGCTATCTCGCTTCCGGCAGCGTTAGTAGGCTGTCAGTCTAATATTGCGAAAGATAATTCTATACCTACTAACTCAACGGTGACTGGCTTTAGCACTTCTGCCCCGATATCATATCAGCCCATCATAAAAACTGAAAAGCTAGAAGAAGAAATTGTAGTGGTAGCTAATGAAACAGCTAATGAAGCTACAACGCTGCAATGGGCAAGTAATTATCATTGGCAGTTAACACAAGTTAAAGACAAGAAAAATAACGCCATTAATATCGATACTGATACACCGATTACTTTAGAAATCGCACCCAGTTCATTGAGTTTATCTCAAGGCTGCCAGCATTTTTCAATCGACTTTGGATGGATGGATGCGCCACCTTTTGAGTATGGTAGCGATCTTAGGAAAAAACCCTTTGACTGTAAAAACACCCCTAATGATAAAATGGGTAAAGGCGATATAGAAGCGCTATTTCCTAAAAACGGCATATTAAAATTAGGCATTACGCTGTCAGCAGTAGCAAAAAATGAACCCGATAATACTCAAATGGCACCGAAAAATTTGATGGTCAAAATCGAGAATGGCAATACATTAATGTTCACGGGTAAGTCTATAGCCTTTAAAAAACCAACGGGATTGCCGATAGATAAGGCATTACTAGAGCGCTATGACTGGGAGCTAAAGAGCGCCGTTCGTAATACTTTTGATGGTAATGGAAAGGTTATATCTCGACAGTCTATTGGTCATTTTTATCATCCAGAGTTTCCAGTATCGTTACGATTTAGAGGGTATGACGATAGTCAATACGCATTTTTTAGTTCTAGCTGCAATGGTATCTGTGGTCCTTATATATTGATGAAAGATTATACCTTGCTAGTTGGCTCAGGACCGCAAACAATGATGGGCTGCGGTGTTACTGGTAATAGAATTGAAAATGAGCTTTCTAAGCTTGTCAGTAACAGTAAAAGCACCCTTAGCTTAAGTTTACAGCCTTCCTACCCATCAGAAGCTCAGTCAAAAAACCAAACTGATTTCCCACGCTACAACCTATTGCAAACGATGGCATCAGGTGAAACCTTAGTTTGGCAAAACGAAATAAAAGAGACGCCTTAACGATATCTAAAATATTTATATGGATCTACATTTAATATAAAAACGGATAAGTATTATGACCCTTTCATGCCATTTATTGATACCAGCTCGTACACTTACTTTTATAAGCATGTTGGGGGTGACAGGCTTAGTCGGCTGTCAGACTATAGAAAATAGCACAATAGAACCGATAATTGCTAAAGCTTCAAAACCAGTAGATACCGATGAAAGAATTATCACATTTCCACAAAGCGAAGATAATGAATATATTGGCTCATGGAAATTGCCTGAGCTGCCAGTTGAAAGTCTTAATCGCTTTGATTGGAAATTGGTGCGCTGGATAGATAATGAAGATGTGGTCACTCATGTTGATTCTGATGTTTATGCTGGGGGCAATACGGTGCCACCATTGATGCTTGATGTGCGCCCTAGTAATCTAGTGTTCAAATACGACTGTCAGCGTTATAGCCTGCATCATGATGGCTACCATGATTATACGTATAGCTCCTATGGCGTAACGACCACCACGCCAGCATCTTGCTTAATAAACGATACGCAAGCGGCTAGCGATGTCTCGGATTATTTGACCCAGCTGTTTCCTAAATATGGCAGAGGTCGCTTTAACCTTAAAGTTATCTCAACGCCAAAACAACTGCCATCAAAACAACAATCACTAAAACTATCATCTTTCCTAAATAAAACTACTTCAAAACAATCAATTCCTTATGAATTGGCCGTAAACGCCCAAGATAAACAGTTTATCTTTGAAGGTACCCCGAAAAAACTACAACCAACTTCTGGTTTACCGATTACTTATGAGTTTTTAAAAACCTATCAATGGCGACTCGTTAGCGCGGTCGATAGTGATAATAAAGCCATTACGGAAATTAGTCGTCCAGGCTTTCCAGTCACTGCCTATTTTGGTTACCCTATATATAACGAGGAACATCACGTTGGCTTTAGCTCTGACTGTAATGGCGTTGGTGGCCCCTACATTTTGACCGCTGATAACATACTATTAATCGGTTCAGGGGCACAATCGATGATGGGCTGTGGTCCGAAACGCGAGGCTGCGGAAGATAAAATCCGTGAGCTTGAACAATTGAGCAAAAGCCAGCTGACCTTACAACAACTCTCAAATAACAATGTCGATAGCCCAAGCTTGCCTTATTATCTGCTCACCCAAAAGCTTGATACAGGTGAAACCTTAATCTGGAAAAATAAAAAGACGGTCACTCGTTAATATAAATTCAAGGCACAAAAAAGCCAAGCATCACTCACTTGGCTTTCTATATTAAAAACTAACCACTACAGACCATTATTTAATCGTAACCGTCATATAATATGGCTTTGGCGTATTACCTTCGCGAGCTTGATTGCGCGGTTGTAGTACACGAATGGTTTGCTCACCAGTTTTATCCAATGTCACCGTTTCAGTGCTGATATCTGGCGAATTAGTGCCATAAAGTACAGGGTATAAGTCATCGCTACCAACGATAGTTGCGCTTACCTTTTGACCCTTTTTGGCATAAAACTGATATTCGCAGAAGCTGCTGCCTTTAACCGCACCAGCACGATTCACATCGTAGCTGCCTTTTGCCATGCGCAGCTCTTTAACACCACAATCGGCATTATAGTGTAAGTCGCCCGTTTTCGATGCGGCTTGCGCCGTCATCGTGCCCACGCTCATGATACCTAAAACAAGGGCTGTAGACCCAGCCAACTTAGACAATGTTTTCATATAAAAACCTCACATAAATTATTATTAAAAATCTAATTATTGAAATCGATATTTCTTACCGCTGCTATTTTGCATTACCGCTCAGCGATTGACCGTTTCATTTCGTCATCTTATTTTATCATCTCGTTATGTTAACTTAAGCGAATGTTAAGCCCGTCTAATTATATGTTCTATATAGGACTTACATATATTAACGCTTTGTTGCGCTTTTAATGGATATCTGCCGACGAGGCTTAGCTATACTAAAGACGGGATTAACAAAACTCGATAAATTTTAAATATAAATGGAGATAATAATGAATAAGACGATGATTGCCAGTGCCCTATTATGTGGTTCAGCCTTAGCGATGACAGGTTGTCAGACGGTAGAAGGTCAAATGCAAACGGGCAACCCTTTAAACCAGCCTGCTTTGAAGTCGACAATCAACGCGGTTGCTGGCAACAAAAATGAAATTGGACAAGTTTTCTTACGTCCAGTTGATGGCGGTGTACAAGTTTACGGTAAGCTCATGAATTTGCAGCCAGGTAAAACAGTATCTTTGCATATTCATGAAACGGGCAGCTGTGGCGATATGGGTAAAGCAGCAGGTGGACACTTTAATCCAGACAATAAACCACACTCTAACCCAGATGACATGAATGGTCATGCCGGTGATTTGCCAAACTTAACTGCCAATGCAAATGGTGTTGCTACTATCAATTATGTAAATAAGAAAATCTCTGCTGCTGAAGCCGGTAAATATAGCGTTAACCGTTTAGCCTTTATCGTTCATGGCGGCGTTGACGACTACACCAGCCAACCAGCAGGTAACGCAGGGGATCGTGTCGCTTGTGGTATTATCGAAAAGAACTAATAGCATTTAATACAAAGCTTTATTTTTGATATAAAAAAAGCGATACAAAAAAACCTCTTAGATTATCTAAGAGGTTTTTTTTGGCTTAAGGGTAAAGGAATTTTACTCCTCTACCCACTTGCCGTTACGCCAGTACACACCCCAACGTGTGGCTTTACCATTTTTCTCAGAGCCAATATACTGCTCTTTTTTCTTACGCGACCAACGCAGAATAGTCGGATTACCATCCGGATCTTCATCTGGTCCTTCAAACAGATACTGGAATTTATCTTCCATCTTATCTTTGATTTCGCGTAGCTCAGCAAGCTTTGGCGGACGCGTTTCCCGCACTTTAGGAAACTTAGAAGCTGCTAAGAACATACCAGCAGCACCTTCACGTAAGATAAAATAATCCTCATGCTTAACTGATTTTAGCTCCGGCAGATGGATGGGGTCCATACGTGGTGGCGCAGCCTCACCCGTTTTAAGCACTTTACGTGTGTTGTCGCATTTTTGACAAGCAAAGTAAGGACCAAAGCGTCCGGTCTTAAGCTCCATTTGTCCATCGCACTTATTACAGTCAATGGTTGGAGAATCAGAGCCAGGCACTTCAAACTTACCTTCTTCTAAGATATAACCATCACAATCAGGATTATTACCACAAACATGTAGCTTAAGACCGCCATCGACGATATAACCATTCATTGCCGTACTACATTTCGGGCAACGCTTTTTCTCCATCAAATCTCGGACTTCTGCCGCTTCATCATCGCCTTCCGCCTCATCAAGATTGGCAAAAGCTTCGACTGGCATTAAGTTCTTGGTGCCTTTACAGCGCTCTTTCGGTGGTAAGTTATAGCCTGTACAACCTAAGAAAACACCCGTTGAACCGGTACGCAGTTGCATCGGACGATCACAAAGATCGCAATGTACGTCTGGTACATCGGTCGGGTCATTCGGACGCATGCCGTCTTTTTCTTTGGCACGATCGAGGGTAGTTTTAAACTCGCCATAGAAGTCATCAAGCACATCTTTCCAATCTTGCTCGCCTTCTGCAACATGGTCAAGCTTGTCCTCTAATGCAGCAGTAAAGGTATAATCCATCAAGTCTGGGAAACTTGCTGTCAGTCTGTCGGTGACGATATCACCCATCTTTTCAGCAAATAAACGTTTGTTTTCAAGCTTCACATAACCGCGATCTTGAATGGTCGAGATGATAGAAGCATACGTCGATGGACGACCGATGCCTTTTTTCTCAAGCTCTTTAACTAGGCTGGCCTCAGTATAACGTGGTGGCGGCTTGGTAAAGTGTTGACTCGGATCAAGCTTATCTACGGTTAATTTATCGCCTTTTTTGACATCAGGTAATAAGGTATCGTCGGTCTTGGCTGGTGGCATAACTTTAGTATAGCCATCAAATACCAAAGTACGACCGCGCGCTTTGAGCTCGACATCATCAGCGCCAACGAACAGATTTACGGATAGATATTTTGCTGGTAGCATCTGACAAGCCACAAACTGACGCCAGATTAGCTCATACAAACGTATCGCATCACGCTCAACAGCTTTAAGCTGGGTTGACTTCATATTGACATTAGACGGACGAATGGCTTCATGCGCCTCTTGTGCGCCTTGTTTATTACCGTAGAAATTCGGCTTTTCTGGTACATATTTTGCGCCATAGCTGTCTTCGATGTAGCCACGTACAGCAGCAAGCGCATCACCAGATAAAAAGGTCGAATCGGTACGCATATAAGTAATATGACCCGCTTCGTACAAACGTTGCGCCAAAATCATGGTTTTCTTAACCGAAAACCCCAATCGTGTACTGGCTGCTTGTTGTAGGGTCGAGGTAATAAATGGCGCGCTTGGGCGTGATTGCGTTGGTTTCTCTTCGCGTTCTTTAACGATAAAGTCGCTTGCTTTAAGAACCTCTAATACTTTATCGGTCTGCTCTTTATTAACGAGCTTTAGCGTTTTTCCGCCTTGTTTGGTGGCTTCTAAACGAATAGCAATTTGCTCAGCGTCTGTGACTTTTTTGGCTTTGCTATCAGCAATATGGGTATCTGCATGAATCTGCCAATACTCTTCTGGAATAAAGGCGCGGATTTCATGCTCACGCTCAACGACCAAGCGCATGGCAACGGATTGCACACGACCGGCAGACAAGCCGCGAGCCACTTTTTGCCACAGTAGCGGCGATACCATAAAACCAACCACACGGTCTAAAAAGCGCCTTGCTTGCTGGGCATTAACGCGATCGATATCGAGTTTAGATGGTTGTTTAAAAGCATTTTGAATGGCAGATTTGGTAATCTCGTTAAAGACCACGCGCTCGTATTTACTATCTTCGCCGCCGATAACTTCTTTAAGATGCCAAGCAATCGCCTCTCCTTCTCTATCCATATCCGTTGCGAGATAGATTTTGTCAGCGTCTTTGGCTAAGGCTTTAAGCTCTTTAATGACCTTGGTTTTATTTGGCAGTACTTCATAAACTGCTGCCCAATTATGCTCAGGATCAACGCCCATGCGCCGTACCAATGCTTGCTGAGTTTTTTCTTCTTTGGTCAGACTGTCATCTTTTTTAGTCGTCGTCGGTTTCTTTGCGCTTTTGCTCGCGCCAACGGGTAAATCTCGGATATGACCGATACTTGAGCGCACGATAAAGTCATCACCAAGGTATTTATTAATGGTTTTTGCTTTGGCGGGTGATTCGACAATTACCAAAGACTTACCTTTTGGGCTGCCTTTGGGTTTGTCAGCAGCGGGCGCTGCGCTTTTTTTAGTTGTGGGTTTTGTCATATGTGACGACACCATAATAAGTAAATTAAAATAAAAGTTGTCTAGCAGCATGCCATTTATAGGTTTGGTTATAAGGGCATGGCAAATTATTGTAGTAATGGCTGCTAGTAAAATTGGTTATAAAACAAACGATAACCATAACGAAAGAATTCAGTTATAAAGACGTTACACTGCTAAGGCTTAAACTGTCAACTGCAAATGACTGACCGTATGTCAAAAGCACTTGCATATCGTCCGTTTATGGAGACGAAAAAACAATTTGCTACCTTGTAGCGATATTTATAGGCTCTTCTGCATCTGTAGCGCCCATTGCTCAAGCTTTTGTTTAAGCAATAATAAATCGCTCTCAATCAATTTCTGCTGATACGCAGGATTGGTCGATGGGCGTACATAAGCAATATCTTCCCAATAAATAACAATGCTATTAGCCTTAGTCAATAAGCCCTTTACATGTGGCTCAATACTGACTGGCAAATCCAGTGCTACCTTGTCCAAACTGAAATTGGTCTTCTTAACAGTCGTATGAGTATTGCTTTGACTAGACCGAATGGCACTTGGAATACTAAGCTTAGTAGCATCTGTAGTGGTATCGACAAAGTTGCTATCTGGGCGCCATTGCCCATCAATCACTTGATAGCGTGTATATGGCAGCTGCGTATCTTCTAGTACTAAGCAATACTGACCCATCATCCCGCGACCATACTCGTTGTCTTTACCCTTTATCCAGTCAGGACAGCTAATGAGCTTTGGATTCAACTGTAAGCGGCGCGCAGTCATGCGCAGCTTATCCAAACGCTGATCAATACCGTTAGGTTTGAGCGCCATCATACTCCCTAATACGAATAGTACAATGGCGATAGCAATCCACATTCCCATGACAATCTGACCTTTTTGCTAAAGTAAACCGGTGCAAGTCGCACATAAAAGTCGTTATTTTTTATAGGATTGACCTTTATATAAGTGCTTAATATTATGAGTACTAAATATATAGCTACTTAATATATAGGTACTTATAATGCGCACGAACCATTAAAAATCAAGCTGACTCAAATTAATAACGCCTTAGTATCCCATTTATAGTTAATTAAGCATTTATTAAGCATTTATTAAAAATTTATCAAACATTTATGAAAAGCTACTTGATGAGCAATCGCCTCATCTGTAAAACCATTAACATTTATAGTGCTATATCAGAGGTTTAATATCCTAAACTAGCCATTCGATAACAAGATGCAAAAAGTTGTACGTATAAAAAAGTGCTATGATAAACCATAATTTTAAACGCGCGCAGGTTTATTATGAATAATATTATTAAGCGAAACTCATCGACCGTTATTTTTGCTACTCAATTGGTCAGTAAAGTTATGAGTAAATCCAGTATTACCTTATCGCTGATGGGCGCGGCTTTGTTCACTTTATCGGGCTGTGCAACGACCCAAAGCCTAACGCCGCAGCAGTGTCAAAGTAGCAACTGGCAAGAAGTGGGCTATGCTGACGGTATCCGTGGACGCTCAGGCGCTTACTTTGGTCATTATGCCGATAGCTGCGCAAAGGTAGGCAGTCCAATGCCTAATCGTATCCAGTGGGAACAAGGACGCCAGCAGGGACTTAAAAAATACTGCACTGAGCTCAATGCTTATAAACTTGGTCGCGAAGGTTATGACTGGCAGCCTGTTTGCCCACTTGAGGGTATCGAAAAGCTTGAAGAAGCCTACGCACAAGGACGCTACTACTATATCCGCCAACGCGACCTTGATTACTTGCGTTCGCCTTATCCATTTGGTTATGGTCCTAGACCCTTCGGTTATGGCTATCGTCCATTTGGTTATGGTTGGTAATGACTTAGGCAGGACAATACCTTATATAAATGTGATTAATTTTGACTGAGTTTGAGAGCAGTTATTGTAAGCATTAAGTCGGCGATAAAATAAAGGGATTTTATATAAAGGAATCTTACATAAAGGAAACCTCACAAGGTTACCCATGCGAGGCCGGAGGAAAAATTTATTATTTTAATTATTCTTCTTATTATCTTGGTTGTTTTTTTATTGATAAGCGTTCTGGTATTTTTAGCAGGCTTGTGGCCTTAACGGTTATTCATTAACAAACGCTATTTTACTCAGCCCTGCTTGACTGGCAGCCGCTAATACTTGCGCCACGGTATCGTATTTCCCTTCTTTATCCGCGCGCAGTTGTACCGAAGGATCTTTACCCGCTGCACTTTGTTGTTGCAAGCGCATCTCCAGCTCTTCCATACTAATGGGATCACTGTCCCAAAATACCCCTGAATCTTTATCGATACTGATTTGAATCGCCTCTGGCGGTGTCTCATTTAACTCAGCGCTGGTTTTTGGTAAATCTAATGGCACGGTCGGGTTTAGCACGGTCGCCGTCAACAAAAAGATAATCATCAATACCAGCATGACATCGATCAACGGAATGAGGTTCATCTCATTCATACTTTGACCATCATCATCACCCAATTGAAATGCCATAATTATTCTCAATACGTTTTTTTATCATCATTGCAGCTATTACTTTCTAGCTTATCTATAGCTTTGTTTTCTTTTAACTTACTACCCTATCAATGAATAAGGGTTACAGCTGCGATGGCGCTGATTTATGATAATGTTCTGTTTGTTGAGTGGCTTGGGTATCTACATTAATACCTTTCGCTAACTGAGCTTGAATAGCGGTAGATTTACTGTCTATTGACGGCTGTTGTGTGGCTGCTAGCTCAGTAGATTGCGCCAATAAATCATGCGCTCTATCATTGGCATGGTACATGACGCGGCGATTGATACGCACTGCCAGGTTATAAAACACCACTGCTGGAATCGCTACTGCAATCCCCAAACCCGTCATAATAAGCGCTTCGCCAACTGGCCCTGCCACTTGTCCCAATCCTGCCTGCCCACTCACACCAATATTATGCAGGGCATGAAAAATGCCCCATACCGTCCCAAACAGACCAATAAATGGCGCAATCGCTGCCGTCGTACCAAGGATAGGTAATCCACGCTCACTGGCAAAACGGTAACGACCAATATGCTTCAGCAGGGTCTGCTCTATCACCAAACGCCTCGTTGCGGCATCTGCGTCCCTCAATTCTGAGCGCTTGGCTTGAATTTGCTGACTCAAATCGTCGGCAACATTGGCAGCCAATTTGCGGCTTTGTAGTATCCGTATGATACCGGTTACCCAAGAGATAATAGATAAAGCAAGTAGCAAAAAGAACAAGGTTCTGGTCACCATATCGCTATATTGCCAGTAGGTTGTAAAGTCCATGTCAGACTCCTTGATGTTTGGATGATCCTCAATACTTATGTATTTCTTAGTTTGATGAATCTATATTTATAAAATTACTACTCATGCCGTTTTGAATCATATCTATCATTATAAATTCATCTCAAATGGTAAGATGGCTGTACTTTTAGTGGGGATGTTGTCTCTTGTAGCTGGATTAAGTTTAGCTTTTGATAATGCTCTTATAAAATCTGTATCAAACTTATTTTTACCTGAAGACTTAGATATTTTTATGTTTCCTATGTTGCCATTTGAATCAACCGACATGCTTACAGTAACTGAAGCTTTAGTTCCTTGGAAACCGTAATCTTTGTCTCTAATAGAGGTAAATATAGGTTCTCTCAACCAACTTGATTTCCCTATGTTGCCATAATTAACAGGTTCATTACTTGCGGCTGCGGCAGCTTTAGCCTTCGCATCAGCTATTTCTTGAGCTTTTTTGGCATCTGCTTTAGCTTGAGCATCTCGGCCAGCTTTGGCGTCAGCTAATGCTTGCGCCTCCCTTGCGGTTTTAGCATCAGCTAACCTCTGCGCTTCTTGTGCTGCTTTTTCAGCTTGTGCTGCCAATATTTTACGTTCGTTATCAGCGGCTAAAGCATCCGCTTGCACTGTTGATATTGACTCTTGCGGTTTTACTTTATGTTTAAAAGGTTCGTTTTCTACAGCCTTGGTTGTATCAGGTTGCGTCTTCGTTTTAGGATTTTCTGATGTTGCCGCTGGTTTGGCAGCTGGCTTAGTCTTCGCTAGCGGCTGAGATTCTTTCGCTATTTTAGGTTTAGTGGTAGCGACAGATTTAGGCTGTGGCTGTATAGGTTTTACAGGCTCAGCTGTATCCATCGCAACCTCTGGCTCTTTAATCTCGGCAGGCAGCGTCACCATTTGTATCTCAATAGGTGGCGTTTCTTTTGGTAACGCCACTTTAGGTGCCGATGGTTTTATCGCCACTAGCGCGACCGCCGTGAGCACGTGTAGTCCCACCACTATGATAATAGCCATGAGTACTGATCTAAGTGGTGGCGCGTCTAAATCCGTTGAACTCATAACACCCTAACATTTAACCGTCATAGAATGATGGTGATAATAATGCAAACGATAACTATTATCAATAGTAAATTTCTAATATTTCAGCAATTGCATACGATTTCTTGGACTAAAACCAAGTTTGGCATAGGTTTTTATAGTGATACCTACCCTTGATAACGATCACTGTTAATAAAAATCATTATCATTGATATTGATAATAAGTCTCAATTACTTTACTATGGCTGCTCGTTTGTTATTCCAATTACAAATGAATCGTCGAAAAAATTAAGACTATAAAATGTCTAACCATCGATGAAAGTCAGCATAAAAAAACACTTTATTAGCGTCAAACAAACTATTTTTTATCTAGCAGATTTTATAAAAAACTGCTCAAACCTATGATATACCGAGTTATTTATGTCTACTACCCTCTCTTCTAGCCACAAAGCTACCCCTGTTTTTAAACGTCCCTTATTGGCTGCCATGATGACCGCACTCGTTGCTACTATCAGTTTGGCAGGTTGTAGCTCACCTGAGTCAAACGACTCTGAGCCAGCAGATGCCAAGACTGAAAACCAAACGGCTGATAATGCCTCGAATGTCGCCAATAATGACGCTGTTTCTGTGGCAACTATCGCCGTCGATACGGTGAAAGGAGATGTCGAATTAGCAATGAATCCATCACCGCTGGTGGTCTATGACATGACTTTAATGCAGGACTTAGCAGCACTTGATGTCGCTGTCGATGGCATGCCAAGCGGTCTAAAATTAGATAACTTACATTCTAAGACACAGCCTGAACCAAAAGATGTCGGTACGGTATTTGAGCCAAATCTTGAAGCGTTAAATGCGATGCAGCCACAAGCTATCTTGGTCGGCTCGCGTATGGCAGAAAAATACGATGCGCTATCAAGCATCGCGCCGACGTTGGATATGAGTATTGATACTGCAAATATTTATGCATCAAGCAAGCAGCGCTTACATGATTTGGGCGCATTATTTGGCAAAAGCGATCAAGCGGCTAAGCTGCAAGGAAATATCGACGGTCTCATTGATGAGACTAAAACCTTGACTAAAGAAAAGGGTAAAGGCTTAGTCGTCATGGTCAATGGCAATAAGCTATCCACCTACGGTGACAAGTCGCGCTATGGCTTTATTCATACGGTACTCGATATCCCAATGGCAGATGACCAAATCTCAGATGCGCGTCACGGTCAGCCCATCTCTTTTGAGTATATCCAAAAAACCAATCCAGACTGGCTATTTGTCATCGATCGCAGCGCAGCAATTGGTGAAGATGGCGCCGGTGCCAAAGCAGTATTGGATAATCCATTGGTCGCGCAGACCAATGCATGGAGTAAAGATCAAGTGGTTTACCTTAGCCCAGACTCTTACCTTGCGTTTGGTGGCTATTATCAGTGGATGCAGGATTTAACCACGATTAAAAACGCCTTTGCTAGCGCTAAATAAACGCTATTACTTTTCGGGCAGCTACTATTAATGTCAGTTGCCACTCCTTATTTTTAAGCCAGTAGCCGTTATGTCGTTATTTTCACCTCGTGCTCACGCCAGCGCTGCTTTGCCAGCCGCTTCGTCAAGTTGGCAAAGCACCAGCAATAGCAATAGCAATAGCATTAATCCCAAACATCGACGTGCCGCCATACCGCCGTGGCTGATAAATACCGCTAGCCTCATTATTATGGGGCTATTGGTGTTATTAAGTTTATCAATTGGCGTGGCGGACTTTTCGTGGTCGGGTATATGGCAAAGTCTTATCAATCATAGCGCCAACTCCGACAGCTCACTGCTGCTGGTCAGCCGACTACCACGTACTATTGCGATCATTTTGACCGGTGTTTCCATGGCGGTTGCTGGGATGATTATTCAAGTGGTGTTAAAAAACCGCTTCGTTGAGCCATCGATGGTCGGTGCAACCCAAAGCGCTGCGCTAGGATTATTAGTGGTCAGCTTGCTGTTCCCAGCCAGTGCGCTCATTGTCAAAATGGGCGTGGCAACCATCGCTGCCGTATTTGGCATGATGCTATTTATGCTATTAATCCACCGCATTCCGCCGACTGATTTTTTGATGATTCCACTGATTGGGATTGTCTTTGGCGGCATTATTGAGGCGGTGACGACCTTTATCGCCTACCAAACCGAATCGCTACAAATGCTAAGCGTTTGGCAATTTGGTGACTTCTCTGGTGTCTTAGCAGGTCGTTATGAGCTGCTATGGCTGACAGGTGGGCTGTGTGTCATCGCTTATATTATTGCCGACAAACTGACCATCGTCGGTTTGGGCGATAATATCGCGCTGAATTTAGGGATTAGTAAACGGCAAGTCACGTGGATGGGTGTCGGCATGGTAGCAATGATGAGCGCTGTCGTCGTCGTGACGGTTGGCATGATTCCTTTTATTGGTTTGGTCGTACCCAATATTGTCAGCCGATTGATGGGTGATAAATTACGGCGTAGCTTGCCAGCAGTCGCGCTATTGGGTGCCTCCGCTGTTTTGCTCTGCGATATTATCGGGCGCTCCATCCGCTATCCATTTGAAGTCCCTGTTGCTACTGTTTTTGGGGTGGTCGGCACGGTATTGTTTTTATGGCTGTTATTACGTGCTCCTGCGGAGTCATAATTTTTATAACGGGCTCATTATAACGGGCTCATAGTTTTTGCCATAACTATGACACTTTGATCATCTTACTTGCCATTCTCTTTTATAAGATTAGCGTATGCTTTTACATTCTGCCTCCACCACCACAGATACGGATACTCATAGTGAGTCATCAGGGCATGCCGAATTATCATTTTTAGCAAGGCTGTGGTTACGACTTTGGACAACAGTCACTCAACATCCAAAATCCATTGGTACCATTATCTTACTCATCTCAGCTATTTTATTTTTGACTGTTAACGTCAATGGCTATTGGGATTTTGCTTTGCCGCTACGGGGTAAAAAACTGCTGGCTTTAATGGTAGTTGGCTATGCAATTGGCGTATCAACCTTATTGTTTCAAACCTTGACCCACAATCCTATTTTGACGCCCTCTTTATTGGGCTTTGACTCGCTATATGTCTTGCTACAAAGCTTATTGGTGTTTTTCTTAGGCGCGATTAGCTTTACCAGTCTCAACCCCATCGCTAAATTCTCGCTTGAAATACTCTTAATGTTTGGCGCGTCATTGTTGTTATTTCGAGTGCTGTTTTCAAAGAGCAGTCAGGATTTGACGCGGCTGATATTAGTAGGCGTTATATTTGGGGTATTATTTCGCAGCCTATCCGCACTGATTGCACGGCTGATTAATCCTGATGACTTTGTGGTGGTGCAATCTGCCAGTTATGCACAATTTAATACGGTCAATCCGCAGCTACTGGGTATTAGTATTTCTATTTGTGTCATTAGTGCGCTGTTTATCTGGCGCTGGCGCTATCAATGTGATGTATTGATGCTTGGCAAGGCACAAGCGATTAATTTGGGTATTAATTATCAGCGCTTAGCATTTGGGCTGTTAACCGTCATTGCAGTATTGGTCGCCACTGCCACCGCATTAGTCGGTCCAGTGACGTTTTTTGGGCTATTAGTCTGCGCACTGACCAATCGACTTGCCCGCCACATGTATCATAGTGAACGGCTGATATTGGTCAGCTTGGTGGCGATGATTTGCTTGGTACTTGGTCAGACCATATTTGAGCAAGTACTGGGCATGGCAGGCGTATTATCGGTCGTCATTGAATTGGCAGGCGGCTTGGTATTTTTATTATTAATTTTTATGACCCAACGTCGTTAATGGTTAATCATTAACAGTCAGAATAAAAACCACAAATTTGACCTTTTCTAAAGATGGAAACTCTAAAGACGGAAGTTCTAAAGACAGAAACCACTATGATTAAATTAGATAATATCTCGCATCACATTGGTAAACAGCAAATTCTTCATGACATCAGCTTATCGTTGCCAAGCGCACAAGTGATTGCCCTTATTGGCCCTAATGGCGCTGGGAAATCTACCTTGTTTTCACTAATGGCACGCCTGCAACCATTGCAGTCTGGACAAGTGCGCTTTGCTGAGCATGATATCGTCAGCTGTCATGCGCGAACATTGTCTAAAACGGTGGCAATGCTTGGGCAAGACAATCAAGTGCAAGGGCGACTGCGCGTGCATGAGCTATTGATGTTTGGGCGCTATCCGTATCATCAAGGGCAGCCAACAGCGAACGATCAGCAAAAAGTGCAAGAAATAATCGAACGCTTTGAGCTTGAGCCACTTGCCGAGCGCTTTTTATCGTCCTTATCAGGTGGACAACGGCAACGGGTGTTGATTGCGATGATTGTCTGCCAAGATACGCCGTATTTATTGCTCGACGAGCCGTTGAATAATTTAGATATGTATCATGCTGGCCGCTTGATGCGTGAGCTGCATGAGTTAAGTCATCACCAGCAAAAAACGGTGGTGATCGTCTTACATGATATCAACCAAGCCGCACAGTTCGCCGATACGGTAGTGACGATGAAAGCAGGTAAAGTGATGGCAGTCGGTCGACCGGTTGATGTCATCACGCAAGCAACGATGAAAGAATTATACAATGTTGACGTTACGGTGCTGAATCATCAAGGGCGTCCAGTGATTGTCGATAGTTTTTGATGAATAGCTAGGTGTTGAATAACGCTATACATCAGTAATTTTTATTATACTTTTCTTTATATCTCGCGACATTTTTAAGCGTTGTTGTCGTCCTTTCCACCACAAATAAACCCCAGTAGCTGACAATATAATGACGGCTAAACCAATTACTGCTAAGAAAATCTGATATAGCAGATGACCAACGCCATAACTGATATGACCCATATGCAATGTTGACAGCCATTGATCGGTTTTACTGCCAAACGAGCTTTGATAACCAAAATTAACGCGCTCGACGTTGCCTGTTTTTGCATTGACCGTGATAGATGACGCCCCGCCTTTTTTGCCGATGTCTTTGTTGGTTTTAAAGCGCATTTGCCATTGATTGTCCTCTTCTACCCAGCGAATACCCAATAGCTGTTGTATTTCTACGCCATTTTTTTGGGCAGCAATATCTGCTTGCCTGCTTAAATAGGCAATACTATTGGCTTTAGTAACCATGTCGGCTGCGACAGTCTCATCATTAAACGGCTTAGCATCTGGTACAGACTGTGTGCTTGGTTTACTGAGCTTGCTGGACTTCTCTTCTCGCCCCTCAAGTCCCACTACTGCTTGCATGACTGGCTGATAAACTTGCTTTAAGTTAAAACCAACACTTGACCATGCAATTACAAATAGCATCACCCACAGCCACAAGCCAAACGCCTGATGCACATCATAATTGAGCTTAAAAGCATTGGTTTTAGTACGGATTTTCCAAGCAGGAAGCCAACGTTTAAAAAAAGAGGCGCGTTTTTTATTGGTCTGCTTATTCTTAGCTTTATTATTCTTATTGCTATTTTTAACGGCTCTTGGAAAAGTTAAATAAAAGCCAATAAAGCAATTAATCGTCCAAACTAACGCCACAATGCCTAATATTAACTTACCGATATCACCTAGCAGTAAATCTCGATGCAGCCAAAATACCTTATACATGGTATTACGCCACGCCCATTCATCCTTATCGCGGGTACCAACGATATGACCATTGTAAGGATTAACATAGACTTCTTGAAACTCTGATAGTGGCTGATTTTTTGACTGGGCTTTGGGCTGTTTTTTCGCCCCTTTATCTCGTACTCTATCAACTGTAAAGACTGCCGATCTATCAGGCTCAATGGAGGTCGGCATACTCGAAAAATCATGTTTTGGATAAGCGCTAATAACGGCGTCATGAAGGACGGCAATCGGTAGTTGCGGTGTGTCTTGGTTGTCTATATAAGCCAGTTGATGATTAAACACCTCATCAAGCTCATGATGAAATGCCAATAGCGTACCGGTAACTCCAGCAATAATTAAAAAACCTGCCATCGCAAGTCCAGTATAACGATGAACCCATAGGCAGGTATGACGCAAATTAAATGGGGATGAAATCATTGATATTGGTTCTTTATTATTTGTTATTTTGATTGGCGGTTAAAAATGGTTTGTTATTGCTGTTAGCACAGATTTGGAAACTCACTGGCAATAAAAAAGCCAGCGCTCATATAAAGACAGCTGGCTTTTTACATACAATCAAATTTTAATATGCTTAGAATTGATACGTTAAAGACGCTTTGATATTGCGACCCATGTCAAAGTCAGTACTCTCATCTTTAATAGCGTTGTAGCGAGATGAGTGACTTGCATAAGTTTCATCAAACAGGTTGTATACTCCAACTGTTGCTTTTACGCCCTCAAGCTGACGTGGTGAATAGTTCATATACACATCGTGCACATCATAATTTGGCTTAGTATCTCCATTATTATCTGTAATTGATGCTACGTAAGTACTGCGCCAGCCTAGACCAACGACATCACTTGGCTCATAATTTAAGTTCACCATGTAACGATCGCCTGAGTCAGCACTACCGCCACTCACTGATGGAATGCTATTGCCTGTTTCACTGCCTTCACTACGCGCTCGCGAATAGCTTAGACCCATACCAAAGTTACGAGTGCTATAGTCGGCTGCTAGCTCAACCCCTTTAATCTCATAATCTTCAGCGCTATTATATATACCTTGGCAATCACCGCCTATTGCACCGGTCTCACAATCAAGCCCTTCTCTACCCGGTCGATTACCTGTGCGCATAAACTGCTGAAAGTTTTCAATATTCGACTTAAAGTATTTTGCGCTTAACTGCAGAGCATCATCAGCTATAGTTAACCCTCGCAGTGTCGTCGCAACACCCACTTCAGAGTTATAGCCTTCTTCTGGCTTTAGGTCATTATTGACATAAATACCATCACCATTGCTATTAAATGTAGCTTGTCCTAAGTCTGGGCCATTAAACAACTGCGTATAGCTAGCGAAAACCTGTGTACTCGGTGCAATCTCATAACTGGCCGCTAAGGCACCAACCACATTATCATAGGTCTTACCACCAGCCACATATTCAGGTGACTCGTAACGATCATAGCGAACGCCTGGCGTTAAGCTAAACTTACCCATCTGCCACTGATCTTCTAGATATACTGACGTATTTTTTGCACTGTCGCTACCCTGACTCTGATTATCTCGTGACATATCAGATTCTTTTTTATAATGCTCCGCACCTGCAATTAGCTTATGACGGCCCGTAGTAGTATCAACAATACTGGTATTTTCAACTTTGGCGCCCGTGGTTTTTACTTTAGCGTTCCAGTCGTAACCTGGCGATATTTTGGGTTTGTTATCACGTGAAATTTCTGTTTCAGTTTTGTAGATATCTACATCTACATCTACCAGCGAACTTGACGGGTTAAAGTTGTAATCAAGCGTATAAGTATCTCGATTTACCTTTTGCGGTATTGGGTCATCGGTTAAGCTCGGAAAGTCTGGACGAAAGGGAAAGATACCTTCTTTATCAGTACGACTGAAGCTTGCGCCTACGCGGTGATCATCGGCAATATAAGCGCCAGCTTTTAGCAAAATATTTTCGCCTTCGCTGTCTTCAAAAAGCTCACGACCTTCACCGTCTTCGCCAGAATTTGCATCACGCTTACCATAATAAGCAAGCAAATCAATATTATCAGTTGGTGCGGCATAGACGGTTGCAGAAGTTAATAACTCATCATTATTGCTGGCATAACCTGCGTGTAGTTTGGCACCGATTTTTTGACCTGGTTTCAAAAGATCAGCAGCATCCACCGTCTCAAAGGCGACAGCACCGCCTAAAGCGTCATTACCTAGCGTCACTGAGTTATTACCGACTGATACTTTTGCCGCTTTTAGCAAGTCAGGATCGATAGTGACATCGCCCATATGGTAGAACAATGCGCCTTCTTGACGCGCACCATCAATCGTTACTTTTAGGTTGGTATCATCCAGGCCGCGTACACGTATACGCTGATTGATTGACGAGGTACCACCCACAGTGACCCCTGGCACAACATCCAAAAAGTCGTTCAAGTGACTCGCTTGTGCAGCTGGCGTATAGTCATCTATATAAACAGAATCCGCTTGCACGCTATCACGTACCGAGCGATTGGCTGTTACCGTGATGGTTTGTAATGTGGTACTAGGCATATCTTCTACAGCGGCTGCACTCGCCGCTTGCGAGCCTTGTGACCATAGTACCGCTGCCACGCCCATGGACAATACGCTCAATCGACTAGAAAACTTTACTTCACGCATAACACACTCACTTTATCTACTATCAAAAATTAGGATTTTAAGAACGACGTTTGAAAATTAATTTCAAAACCATCTATCAATGGTCTGTACCAAAACAACCTTTTAAAAGGTTGGTGTTTGAATAAAAACTAAGCTTGGTATTTAAGTAATAGCCAAGGCAATACGCGAATAACATTATTAATGTTAATGATAATGATTAGCGTTTAATAATGAGAGGCATAATAACGAAGTATTAACAATTTGGCAATAATTAATGTCAGAAATTTATATCGATAAATTATGTATGCTTTTTACTTTGTCTCTGCTAGATATGTAAACCTTTAAGATACCGCTCTCTCAGTGATTTTAGCCACCAACAAGTTGTGCTAATCCATCAGTCAATTTCGATCAATAAACCTTTTATATAAAAAAATCATTGCAATATGCGGTCGTTTGCCTATACCCTTAGATAGTTGACTAATTAGTCAGGTTTAAAATTACGACTATTAGTCAGATTAAAAAACAATAGCTATCTGCTTATATTTATTAACATCAAGATAAGTGCAACGCTTTGGTAGATGGATTAGCAATGTGTATCTTTAGAGAGCTAGCAATTTGCCTATCTCATTTGTTTATTCGAAATTTTGCTTAATTATCTGCACAGAGTTTGGACTAAAACTCACTTTACAAGGAAGTTAAGATGAGTGAACATACTCAAGGGAACCCCGATTTACTGTATGGACTGCATGACCGTCCTGCCCCCGCCAAAGCATTTTTAGGTGCTATACAGCACGTACTCGCCGCTTTTGTCGGTATTATTACCCCTTCTTTAATCATTGGCGGTGCCTTAGGCTTAGGGGAACACATTCCCTACTTGATCAGTATGTCTTTGATGGTATCTGGGGTTGCAACCTTTATTCAGACACGTAAGGTTGGTCCGGTAGGTTCCGGCCTTATGGCACTACAAGGCACCAGCTTTGGTTTCTTAGCCGCCGTGCTTGCCGCTGGCTTTGTGGTAAAAAATAAGGGTGGTAGTCCAGACGAGATTCTCTCTGTCATCTTTGGGGTCTCATTCCTTGGCGCATTCATTGAGATATTCTTAAGTCAGTTCATTACTAAGCTTAAATCGTTGATGAGCCCTATCGTGACCGGTTGTGTCATTGTCACTATTGGTCTGTCATTGACCAAGACTGGTTTGACCGATTTGGCAGGGGGCGTTGGTGCTGAGAACTTCGGTAGTATGGAAAACCTATTACTAGGCGGTGGTGTACTGGTGAGTGTGGTACTGATCAGTATCATCGATAACAAAGTCATTCGCTCTAGTGCTATCTTTATTGGTCTGATGCTAGGCTTAATCGCGGCAATGTTTATGGGACGTATTGACTTCTCGTTAGTCTCTGAAGCACCTTTACTTACTATACCAGTGCCTTTTAAATTTGGTTTTGGCTTTGACTGGCAGGCGTTTATTCCTATCGCCTTTATGTATGTCATCACTAGTATTGAGACTTCAGGCGACTTGACCGCAACCTCAATGATTTCAGGCGAACCTATCAAAGGTCCGGTATACGAAAAACGTATTAAAGGCGGCGTATTAGGTGATGGTGTTAACTCTTTGATTGCTGCCGTATTTAACACTTTCCCAGTGACTACTTTTAGCCAGAATAACGGCGTGATTCAAATGACTGGTATTGCCAGTCGCTATGTTGGTCTTTATGTCGCTGCTATCATCTTCACGATGGGTCTGTTCCCTGTCCTTGGCGCTATCTTTACCCAGTTGCCAAAACCAGTGGTTGGTGGCGTGACGCTATTAATGTTTGCCACCGTAGCTACTGCTGGTATTCGCATTTTATCAACGGTTGATTTTACCCATCGTAATATCTTGATTATTGCGACCACACTAGGTCTAGCAATGGGTATTGCCTTTGTCCCTGATGTATTCGCCCAAACGCCGCAGTTGTTCCGTAATATCTTTGGTTCAGCCGTAACGATGGCAGGTGTAGTTGCTATCACCCTTGATATGATTTTACCGAAGAACTATGGGTCTGAATACGATACGCCAGAGCAAAATGCTAAAGTTGAAGAACAGATAAATATTCTCAAAAAAGCCTCTTAAAAAAGTATCCCAATAGCAGTTTTATCCATAAGATAAAATAAAGACTCAGCAGAATATCCTGCTGAGTCTTAAGCTCTACTTTAATGATATCAATCTTAATAAAGCTTGTATCATTAAAGGGGTTTTAGGATAATTATATATAATAAGCTTATAAACTTATTCGATGCCACAACCGCGTAAGATAAACGGTACTAAAAAGTCAGCAGCACGGGCTTCATCTTGCTCATCGTAAGCCTCTTTTTGCATCAAGCCGACGATTTCTGTTTCAAACTCTGCATATCGCTGTGTCGTTGCCCAAATTAAAATCAATAGCTGCAACGGGTCGGCAATAGCGATTCTGCCTTGCTCGTGCCATGTTTTCATTACCTGTGTTTTATCAAGCGCCCAGTCTTTCATCACCGTTGACATGAAATCATGTAAATGCGGTGCCCCACCGATGACCTCAAGGGCAAACAGCTTATGGCGATTTGGATTGGCAAACGCTTGATGTAATTTGGTACGGACGAACTTTTCAATAACCGTTTTTGGATCACTATCCACCGTCATCGTCACCAACCCCTCATTCCATTCTTGAATAATAGAACGCAAGACCACTTTGTATAGATTTTTCTTATTTTTAAAGTAATAATGAATATTGGCTTTTGGTAGCCCTGCTCGATCCGCGATACCTTGCATCGTGGCACCGCGATAACTTTGCAGCACGAACTCTTCTTCAGCGGCTATCAAAATCACCGCTTGATTTTGTGCACGAATATCCTGCTGATTACGATGAACGGTATTCTCAGAGGAAGTAGGTGGGTTTTCTTTGCAATTTTGAGTCATGGAATAAACCGTTAGACATTATGGTGAATAAACGACCATATTCCAGTATATTATTAGGACAGACAGTAAATTATCGTCCTAATTTTATGAAATATAGCCAATAACAGAAAATATTTTGCATAAAGTAGTTGACCATTTGGTCAGGTTTAAGCAGAATGGTTAATATTAAACCAATTAGCACTGAATCGATACTACTTTAGCATGGGTTTCTCCCCTCATTTATATAATCAAGAGACATCACCTTCTCTTTGTAAATTCATACTAAGCAATTCATACTAAGCAAAATGCTTTATCAAAAAACAAGGATGTTACCGTGAGCTTATCACTATCGCAATTTAATGCCCTCTCGCAAGCCGATGCGACCTCACAATTATTGACCTGTTGTACCAGCACCAGCTGGGCAAATACTTTAGCAGATGCACGTCCGTTTGCAGATCTAGACGCTTTACTTACCTCTAGCGATGCGGCATGGCAGCAAGCGCAAACAGAAGAAGGCAATTTGCTAGAAGCCTTTGATGGCCATCCACAGATTGGTAATGTCAATTCATTAAAAGAAAAATATCGCAATACGCAAGACAGCGCGGCGCATGAGCAATCAGGTGCCAATGACGCTGATGACGCTGTGATTGAAGCGTTGGCGCAAGGCAATCAGGATTATCTCGATAAATTCGGCTTTATCTTTATCGTCTTTGCAACAGGTAAGAGCGCCCAGCAAATGCTGGATTTACTGCAAGCACGTTTGCCAAACGATCGCGATACTGAACTATTAAATGCAGCCACTGAACAAAACAAAATCACGCGTTTGCGTTTACAAAAACTGCTGAGCGCCGCTTAAATCTTGCTCAATTAGACCAACACATATAAAAGGAATTATCATGTCAGGTACTCTCTCATCACATATTTTAGATACCCATCTTGGCAAACCTGCCGCTGATATCGCAGTGACGCTACATCGCGTGAGCGCTAGTGGCGAGCCGTCATTATTGGCAAACGGTGTTACCAACGCTGATGGTCGCGTGACTACCGACGGTTGGGTATTTAACCCAGAAATTGATATTGCCGAGTATCATTTAGATATCGGTCGTTATACGCTGACCTTTGATACCCAAGCGTATTTTGATGCACAAAAACTAACGGTATTTTATCCGCAAGTGGTCATCGATTTTATGATACAAGATAATGGTCACTACCATGTGCCGCTACTGCTTAGCGCACACGGCTACGGTACTTATCGCGGATCATAATTTTATAGCTTTATTACTCGAAGCCTTATAAAAATAAGGCTAAACGAGCGCTGGAAAATTAAACGTCTGACAGTGAGGTCAGTGGTTTAAGACCAAATAAATAATGCTGGTATCGCTACGTTGTATCACAATCTTTTATAATAACGAAGGTGAGCAAAAGTCGTTACGAGTTACCAAGATATAATAATATAAAGGACATTGACAACATGGGTGCATATCTTCTCGATTGGCTAAGTTTATTCTTCCGCTGGTTTCATGTTATCGCTGGTGTGGCGTGGATTGGCGCATCATTTTACTTCGTATGGCTAGACATGAGTCTTCAGAAGCCACCAGAATGGAAAGCCAAAAAAGGTATTTCAGGTGATCTTTGGGCAGTTCATGGTGGTGGTTTTTATGAAATTGCCAAATACAAGCTCGAACCTGAAGAGATGCCAAAAACCCTGCATTGGTTTAAGTGGGAAGCCTATACCACTTGGCTGACCGGTATGGCGATGCTCATTATCGTCTACTACATCAATGCGACGGCTTACTTGATTGATCCGAGCAAAGTTGATTTTGGTAGCAACGTTGGTGCTATATCGACCAGTCTACTGTTTTTATTTGGTAGTTACTTTATTTATGAAGTCATTGTACGCAGCAATGTCGGCAAAAATAAACTGGCATTTAGTATCACTATCTTTATACTAATGATCATTGCCACCTGGGGTTCTTATCAGCTGTTTAGTGATCGTGCTTCCTTTATCCATGTCGGTGCCATTTTAGGTACAATCATGGCAGGTAACGTTTTCTTTGGGATTATGCCTGCTCAGCGCGCCTTGGTAGATTGTGTACGTCGTGGCGTAAAACCAGGTCCAGATGTAGCAGCTTTAGCATTGATGGCTAGAAACCGCTCATTGATGAATAACTACTTTACCCTACCGCTAATTTTTATCATGATTAGTAATCACTATCCAATGATGTATTCACATGCGCATGGTTGGTTGGTATTGGTATTCGTCGGTATCATCACTGCAACGGCTCGTCATTACTTCAACGAAAAACACTTGGGTCGCCAAAAACCAAAATTCTTAGTAATTCCTGCGATAGCAACCGTATTATTGATTATTTGGATGCGTCCAGAACCTATTAAGCCATTGCCAGTTCCTGTCATACCTGTGGCATCTGCAACAGAAACTGCTGCTCCAGCACCGACAGATACGCCACCTGCTGTAGCCGGAGATACAGCCGCCGTAGCACCTGCTGCTGGTACTGCTCCTAGTACAGATACGACTGCCGCAGTGGTACCTGTTGCATCATCAGCTGACGACGCTATCATGGGAATTGTACATACAAAATGTAGCGTTTGTCATGCTGCGCAGCCTACCCAACCCGGATTTTCAGCGCCACCACTCGGTTTTATTGTACAAACGCCAGAAGATATGAAAATCAATAAGGCAAAAATAGTCACTGCATTGCAAACTAACTATATGCCACTGGGTAACATCACTCAGCTAAGCGATGAAGAGCGTCAGCAGCTTATCGCTTACACTTCAGGTTTATAGTAAATACTGTATCCATGCTTAAGGCAGTGATTGTAAAAACGATGTTTATAAAGACAATGTTCTAATGATTGGTAACGCTGATTTTTAAAAGTCAGCGTTACCAACAGCCATTTTATCGATATGTATCATTCAATGATTACTGCCCAAGCAACAACGGTATCCCCTGCCCCAGCTTTACCTTATTTCGTTTCAGCTTTCGTTTATCTAGGATAATGACAATGACAAAAAAAATAACCAGCGACTTTGATCAAGCGAGCTATCCGCGTGATTTAAAAGGCTATGGCGACAATCCACCAAAAGCCAATTGGCCGGGCGGCGCTAAGATTGCCGTACAGTTTGTGCTAAATATCGAAGAAGGCGCAGAGAACAGTGTCTTGCATGGCGATGGTCAATCAGAGCGTTTCTTATCAGACGTTTTAGGTACGCCAGAATTTAACAACCGTCACCAGTCAATCGAATCAGCTTTTGAATACGGTAGCCGTGTTGGCGTTTGGCGCGTCTTAGACACCTTTAAAGAGTATGGTTTGCCCATTACTACCTTTACTTGTGCTGCCGCTGCTGAAAAAACACCGCATATCGTCGAGCGCATATTAGAAGACGGTCATGAGATTGCCAGCCACGGACTGCGCTGGATTACCTATCAATATATGTACCGCGAAACTGAGCGTGAGCATGTACGCCGCGCCACTGAAATTTTCGAGAGCATGGTCGGCAAGCAGCCACTTGGCTGGTATACCGGTCGCGATAGCCCAAATACTCGCGAGCTGGTCGCTGAACAAGGCGGCTATATTTATGACTCTGACTCTTATGCGGATGAACTCCCTTACTGGCTCAATGTCAAAGTAGAAGAAGGCAATAAAATTGCTCGCAAACCGCATTTGGTCATCCCTTATACGCTTGAGACCAATGACATGCGGTTTTCTTCAAGTCCTGGGTTCACCAATGCCGAACCTTTTTATCAATACCTAAAAGACAGTTTTGATACCTTGTATGAAGAAGGTCAAGACACGCCAAAAATGCTAACCATTGGTTTGCATTGCCGCATCATTGGTCGTGCTGGTCGCATTAAAGCGCTCAAACAATTTTTACAATACATCACCAGTAAACCCGATGTTTGGATATGCCGCCGCGATGAAATCGCCAAGCACTGGTATGAAAATCATCCAGCAACGGCTGATAACACCGCCAACTGGATGTAACCGTAACAATCATAAGACGTATCATCATATCAATCAGCACCTACGTAGTAGCAACCACGTAAGCTAACCGATGATACGCTCAAGGCAGTTTATTACCTCAGCTATTTCATTGCGCCAAAATCATATCTTGTGTCCTGTATTTGCCTCGTTTAAATCAGTAAGTGCTAGCGACACTGGGTTTGATTGTTTGTTACTATAAATATCAAACGGCGGATAAACTGCCTAACTGTCTTGCTGCCTAACTGTCTTGCTAACTAACGATAGCAATCGTGAAGCGCTAGAAAAAGCTCACGAATAAAAACATAGTGCCATTAGCGACCGCTGCCGGTCTATCACTTAATAAGTTACTAAAACAACTGAATAAATGATATTACTAACTAACATAAAGGTGAACTTATGAAAACCACAATAATTGCTCAACCTTTAACTAAAGCTGCTTTTGCTCCTTATGGCTCAGTTATCGAGCCTTATGATGATCAAGAAAAATGTCCTGAAAACAGCTGGGATATTAACCGTGGCTTTGCCTGTCGTCATGATTCTATCTCAAAAGTTCAAAATGACGGCGGTGAAGTTGGCTTTAGTATTTTCCGTACCAAAAGACGCGATTGTCCGATTACGCTATCGGTTATGGAATACCATCCATTTGGTACGCAAGCCTTCTTTTCTATGAATAGCACAGACTATATAGTCGTGGTGGCAAAAGCTGGCGAGCCACCAAAATCAGCGGATGATTTAGAAGTTTTTTATGCCCGTTCGTATCAAGGTGTACAGTATGATGCCAATGTTTGGCATCATCCGCTACTGGCGCTAAAAGCTGATTGTGACTTCTTAGTGGTCGATCGCATCAATGGTGATGGTAATAACTGCCATGAGTTCGAAATTGATAATTGGGAAGTTTGCGTTGATGTCTCTACTGAGGAAGCTAAGTCAAATAGAGCAAAGGCTAATGCTGTTTAGAAGTTATATAAATAGTATTTTGATTGTACTTTAATTTGACTGTGCTCTAATTTTATTGTGCTCTAAAAAGCTCACTGGTAGCAGACATAGCAACAATCGATATAAAAGAATATTAAATAAAATTCTCTAGAATGATTATCAAGATTTTTAGAGAAACAACACTCTGTTTTAACGAAGACAACAAGGAAATCCAATCATGTCAACTAAAAGTACTTATTACGCACCTACAGGCGGCTTGCCTCCTCAAACACAATTACTATCCGATCGTGCTATCTTCACCGAAGCTTATGCGATTATTCCTAAACGTGTACTAACCGACATTGTAATTAGCTATCTGCCTTTTTGGACAGGTATGCGCATGTGGGTGCTTGCACGTCCACTTTCAGGCTTCTCTGAGACCTTTTCACAGTATATCGTCGAAGTTGAACCTAATGGCGGCTCAGAAAAACCTGAGCTAGATGCAAATGCCGAAGGTGTTGTATTCATCGTTGAAGGTGAAATGGATATGACGATCGAAGGTGAGACGCATCATCTCGAATCGGGTGGTTATGCATTCTTACCGCCTGGCTGTAAATGGTCATTGAAAAACAATAGCGACAAGCATGTTAAATTTCATTGGATACGTAAAGCTTATCAACACTGTGAAGGTATTGATGTGCCTGAAGCATTTGTAACCAGCGATCATGATGTTGAAGCGATTGAGATGCCAAACACAGGCGGCGTATGGACAACCACTAGATTCACAGAGCAGTCTGATATGCGTCACGACATGCATGTAAATATTGTGACTTTCCAGCCAGGTGGCGTGATTCCATTTGATGAAACTCATGTTATGGAACATGGTTTGTATGTACTAGAAGGTAAAGCCGTCTATCACTTAAACGGTGAATGGGTAGAAGTTGAAGCAGGCGACTTTATGTGGCTACGCGCATTTTGCCCACAATCTTGTTACGCCGGCGGACCTGGTCCATTCAGATACTTACTATATAAAGACGTGAATCGTCATATGCCGTTTATTCGTCCAGTAAAATAAGCAATCTAGAATAATGACCAGAACAATAATAAATAGTATAGAAGCATAATCGTTAATTCGAACACGTCATTTATTGTTTTTAGAACACCACCAAAATTTTTAATAGTAAAGCCAGCTAATTGAGATTAGCTGGCTTTTTATTTTTATGTCAAATTGAATATTTTTAAATAGAGCGTTAATAATGCAATGCTAAAAAACCCATTCACTGTACTTGTTTTTTATGTACTATTGTACTAGAATACTGAAACAAGATAGCTATTTATCTCTTTTTTTTGAAGATTAAATATTATGAGTACTGACCCTTATCACAGTTTATTAAACCATTTAGCCAGTTGCAGTGACAGCACCGATATCGAAATGCTGCTCAATGCACTGCTAACAGATAAAGAGCAATTTGAGATTGCCAACCGTATTCGTATTTTTGACTTATTAGAGCGCGGCGTTACCCAACGTGAAATATCTGAACAGTTAGGCGTCGGTATTGCAACGGTCTCTCGCGGTGCTAAAGCGATGCAAATTCACGATGTTAGTGCTTTATTAGCGACGCATCGAGAAGTTAATGGCTAATTAATAAATAGCATGTTGGTAAAAAATTGAATTTAAAAGAGGGAGTGTGGGCAAATGAAAGCTTATGTAAGAACAAACGCACAATCTATGGAGGTAGAATTACAAAATATTGCGGTGCCTGAAGTTGCTGAGCAAGAAGTACTCGTTGAGATGAGTGCCTTTGGTGTCGGCATTCATGACCGCTACTTCATACCAAGCGATGCTAACTTTCCTTATACGATTGGTTTAGAAGGGTCAGGTGTCATCAAAAAAATCGGAAATGGTGTCAAGGATTTTGTCATTGGCGACCGAGTTATCTTGAACAGCAGCAGTCTTCCTAAAGGAGGCTGCTGGGCTGAATATACCGTCGTACCAAGCGATATGCTCATACTCCTACCTGAATCGATGGACTTTAATGAAGGAGCTACCATCTCTGTCGCAGGAAAAACAGCGATGGAATGCATGGGCGCACTTAATTTGAACGAAGGAGATACCCTATTTATTGCTGGCGCTTCAGGAGCAATCGGCAGCTTGGTCATTCAGCTTGCTACCGATAAAGGGGTACGCGTTATCGCTTCTGCGTCCAAAAACAATCATGCTTATATGCATGCGCTTGGAGCCGACATAACGGTTGATTATAAAGATGCTGATTGGAAAGAATCTTTATTAACAATCTTGCCAAACGGTGTCGATATCGCGCTTGCCATTCAACCTAATACCGCGAAGGATAGTATGGACGTTGTAAAAAACAGCGGCACGGTTATTACGGTTTCTGGCGATTCAATAGCTGCAGAACGCGGCATTACAGTATCTCAATTTGAACACCTCCTCAGATGGCAAGAAGCCCTTAATGGTTTAATTGGTAATATTACTGCTGGAAAAGTAAAAATTATTATCGAAAAAGTTTATCGTTTTGATCAAGCACTTGAGGCACTTGCAAAAATAGAAACCAGACATGCACGTGGCAAAATCGTTGTGAGTATCTAACATTTATTAGATACAAGCGCAGGCAGCGTATGACGTCTTTTTTCGCCTTATTCTTATTTTTATCTTATTAATAATTGCTTAATTTTGGACTTAGTTATGATTTCTCCTACGCCCCAGCATGATCAACCTGCTGCTATTGATATTCCTAGTAAGCCGCAGCGGATAAAGCTGACGCAAGATATTGATTTCTTCGCATTATTTAAACGTATTGAGCATACTTTTGACACTTGCTATTTGCTCGAATCCTTGGGCGAAGATAGCCATATGTCACGCCATCATGCCATTGGTTTTGATCCGGTTATGAGCATTGCTGCCATTGACCGCACTACCCTTGTTATCACCGATAATAAAACGGCTGAAACTAAACACTATCAGACCGAAAACCCTTACGAGCTGCTCCGCGCCATTACCCCGCAGCACGTCATCGCCCGCGACCAAAGCGGCGGTTTGGTTGGCTACTTGGGCTATGACAGTGTGAATTTCTTTGAGCCAAGTGTCAATGCTAAGCCTAGCGATGATTTTGAACCGTTTAAATTTGGTGTATATCTAGACGGCTTAACGCTCGATAAGATGACCGGTGAAATTTTCTATTTTTATTACCCTACTGCACAGCAAGAAAACCGCATCGAGCAAATAAAAGCCTTGCTTGATACATCAATTCCAAGCTACCAGCCGCCCACAGTTGAGTTTTTGGGTGATGGTATGAGTCAAGATGAACATGCCAAAGTAGTGATGCAAGTGAAAGAAGACATCATTTCTGGGCGTATCTTTCAGTGTGAAGTCGGCTTTAAATCCAAGTATCGCATTGCGGGCGATAAGATGCCGATTTATGAAAAGCTGCGTGCGGTCAATCCATCACCGCACATGTACTTTATGAAATTTGCTCAGCAGTGCATCATAGGTGCCTCGCCTGAATTGCTGTTTCGCTTGCGTCAAGGCGAAATGGAGACTTATCCACTTGCTGGTACGGCAAAGCGCGGCATCGATGTCGCCGAAGACCGTCAGCTTGCTAGAGCACTACTGAATGATGCCAAAGAGATTGCTGAGCACAATATGCTAGTCGATTTACACCGCAATGATATTGGGCGCGTCGCACGATTTGGTACGGTAAAAGTGCGCAATTTGATGGATATAAAACGTTTCTCACACGTGCAGCATATCTCCTCTGAAATCGTCGGTATTTTGCATCCTGATGAGGATATGTTTAGCGCCCTTGCCAGTAATTTCCCTGCTGGTACGTTGTCAGGCGCGCCAAAAGTTGAAGCGATTAAAGTGATTAATGAGTTAGAGCCAGATGGTCGCGGTGCTTATGGCGGCGCGCTTGGGTCGTTTAACTTTAACGGTGATTGTATCTTTGCCATCCCTATTCGCAGCTTATTCATCAACGGCGAATCAGCCTACGCCCAAACCTGCGGTGGCAATGTCTATGACTCTAATCCCGCGGATGAATATTTAGAAATCCAGCGTAAGCTTTCTGCCATGAAAGTGGTATTAGACAGCTTTATGCAGCCATAATTAAATATACTTTATCAAAGAGTTTATGCCCCATGAATGTTTTAATTATCGATAACTACGACTCGTTTACCTTTAATCTTTATCAATATATTGGCGAGATTTTGCAAACGATGGACGGTGCTAAAGAAGCAAACGTCATCGTTAAACGCAATAATGAGATTACCTTCTCAGATGTGCAGGCGATGAATCTTGACCGAATCATTATCTCTCCTGGTCCTGGTGCTCCTGATGATCCAGCTTACTTCGGTATTTGTGCTGAAGTCATTAAAGTGATGGGCAAGACGACGCCGCTATTGGGTGTCTGCTTAGGCATGCAAGGTATCGCGCATGTATTTGGCGGTGACGTGATACGTGCCAGTGTACCGATGCATGGCAAGGTGTCAGCGATTCGCCATGATGGCGCAGGCGTTTATCAAGGCTTACCACAAGAAATAGAAATTATGCGCTATCACTCATTGATGGTAAAAGCAGATACGCTGCCAAATTGCCTAACTGTCACGTCAGTCGTTAGCAATGATGACAATGCGCAGTTAAGCTTAACTGAATCAGCATTAGCAGGCGATGAAATTATGGGCGTACAGCACAAAGATTATCCAATTCAAGGGGTACAGTTTCATCCTGAATCGTTTGCGACCGAAGGTGCTAAACGTTTGCTAACGAACTTTTTACTACAAGTGTAAATCTAATATGTTTATCTTCAACCTAAATAAATCTAGCTTACCGACATATCAATGGCTGTGGCATGCGAGTTTATTTACTAGCCTAATGCTAATCGCTTCTGTTAGCTCAGCCGTGACGCCTGTAAAAGCACACTTTATATTAGGGATGGACGTACAAGGTCAACGCTTAAACCTTTACCATGGTTGTGTTGAAGGCCATGTCACTTGTGATGATATGCTATTGGTTGCGCCAGATTTAGGACGCTTATTACAAACAGAACAGCTTGGAAAAAGACAAAATAAGTTGCCATATACTGTCAAGCTATATTCTGCTAAAACCAAGCATAGCTTGTGCAACGATGGCGTGACGCCTTGTGGCTTTCAGGGTTATCGCTTCAAGGGTGAGGATTTTAACGGCTTTATAGATCAAGGAAATAAAGAGCTATATATAGCGAGTAATTGGACGACAGACAGCGCTACCTTCTGCTATAAAGAAAACTCAACTTACTTGCCTTTGGTTTCGCAAGCTAGGCTTATTGATTCTTTATATAAAACTTCTGACAAAGAGCTGAACCGTAACTATCTACTGACTCGACGCGACATAATAAAATTTTATGGACAAAATTCAGCGAATGATTTTAAAGAAAATCAACGTAAATGGGTTATTGAGCGCTCACAGGATTGCGGTGCAGACTCTCAGCATCTACCAAGAACCCAAGCTGAAAAAGTATGTTTTATTCAAAAGAATGCTGCACAAATGGAAGAATATTTTTTTTGGATTGATTAAGTCGTGTCCTAATTTTGATAATAGACCTCTTGCATGAGACCGATGCCTTAGCGAGATTTATAACGCAGTATTAGGCAACTTTAACAGCAGCAATATCTATTTATAAATCATCAAACACGTCCTAATATAAGTGGTTCCATTATAGCGGTGTATTTTGAGTGGTCTATTAATAGGTTTGAAGGGCTCTTTAGGTGGTTCCACTGAGGTATGGATTGAAAGCTAACTGATTCAGATATATTGAGGTCTAATATGAAAAATATCATTTATCCCATTTTGTTATTATCTACAGTGGGCTTGACTATGATTTGCGCCAATGCGACGGATACTATTGCCTCAGCACGCATTACTGTTTTAGATAGAAGTTTACAATCACAACTTCAGACACAGTTAAAACGTATTGATTATAATAATTTCTACTCTAATTTAGAAGACTTTAGCGCACCTTACACGCTTAAAAATGGTTCAAAATTCTATGAAGCTAGAAGAGATAACTTAAATTCAGCGTCAGCGATTGTGATAGATCCACAGGGTTATTTTTATGTAGCTTACAAAATGCCTAACTCTAACAATATTACATATATTACTAATGATGGAAGCTGTAATAAAGAAGCTCATGACGCTATAAAAGTGTTCGCCAATACGTTTGGAGAAAATAATAAGATAATATTTTCAAACCCTACTAAAGTCAATAATATGTCCCATGATTGTAAGGGAGTTTATGGCAATCTTCTTTTAAAAAATCGTAGCTTCGAGCGAGCATACCTTGAAGACCAATAGCACTACGTGGCACTGGTTACGTCTGTCAGTTCGGTTCCTTACGTATGTAAAGTTCACACAAAAAACTAGGTAGATAGAATGCTTATATGGATTACGCTTTATATTCTTCTTTGTTTGTTCTTTAGGTGGCTTATATTCTCTAATTCTAGTATGGCAGAGAGACTTGGCTCTTGGGGTTGGACTCCAGACCAAAACAAACTCTACTTTTCAATTATGTGGTTATTCTCAACCTTTGTATTTCTGTTTGGGATATTCAACAGTAATTTTCGTAATTCCTTTATATTAGAGTATTTATTTTAAAAGCAATCACAATATTTGATCTAATAACGACTGCCGAATGTTGTTAACTATGTTGTAGATTATCAGTAGTACCAATGCTGACAGTTCTATGCCTTGATAGCGCACCGATCACGAATAAAATATGTATGGTAAGTACACTGTGCTGGTTAAGCTAAAATAGCGATAGCTTTAGACAAATATGTTTAACAGATATTAGAGCATATTGAACACAGACTCATTTCGAACGTAAACGATCAAGACTTATGTAAGAGGTCTAATGCTGATAAAATTGAGGAATGAGCCAAAAAAATCATCAGTCGATCGGCTGATGATTTTTTTTACGATTAAATACGTTCCAACTGAATAAGCAGCTTACAGCTGAATTCGCTGCAAAAATGCTTGTGTACGCGGATGCGTCGATAACTCAAACATCTGCTCAGCGCTACCCTCTTCTACTACTTGACCATCTTCAATTAATACCACATGGTCAGCGACATCTCGCGCAAATTTAATCTCATGAGTCACGACCACCATCGTCCAGCCTTCCGATGCCAGCTGCTTCATGGTCTCTAACACATCTTGTACCAGTTCTGGATCAAGCGCTGACGTCGGCTCATCGAATAACAATAATGACGGCTCAATAGCCAGTGCACGAGCAATACCAATACGCTGCTGTTGACCACCAGACAATTGAAATGGGTATAAGTCCGCCTTATCTGAAAGGCCAACTTTATCGAGTAACGCCAATGCTTGCGTACGTGCTGCTGCCTTGCTAGTACCTTGGACAACGACAGGCCCAAGCATTAAGTTCTCGAGTGCAGTCTTGTGCGGAAACAAATTATAAGACTGGAATACCATCCCTGACTTACGCTGCAAGGCTAGTAAAGTTTTTTTATTAGGTTTGGCCGCAAAGTCTACTGTCAAGCTCCCATCATCAAAAGCAATAATACCTTGATCGGGAATCTCAAGCGCATTAATACAACGTAAGAATGTCGTTTTACCCGAACCTGATGGCCCTAATATCACCACCACCTGACCTTTATGAATGGTCAAATCAATGCCTTTAAGCACTTGATTGCTACCAAAGGCTTTATGAATATTAGTGACTTGAATCATGAAAGTTCCTATTACGCGTATCTTGATTATGGTGCTTTTATTAGTAGCAATACGGTGTGGCTGGTAAATGATTTATTTGGCAACATAGCGATCAAGTCGCGTTTCAAGCCTACCTTGGATAAAGGTCAAAAACAGACAAATACCCCAATAGATAACAGCTGCTTCGATATAGACCAACATAAACTCATAGTTACGTGCCGTGATAATCTGCGCTTGTTTAAACAGCTCAGTCACCAACACAAGCGATGCTAATGAGGTATCTTTTACCAAACTAATAAAGGTGTTAGATAGCGGCGGTACGGACACACGCAACGCCTGCGGCAAAATAACATGGCGAAAGGTCTGCAGATACGTTAAACCAACGGTAGCACCGGCTTCCCACTGTCCTTTTGCAATAGACAAGATAGAAGCGCGCACCGTCTCCGACGCATAAGCACCAATATTTAGCGAAAAAGCAATAATCGCTGAGGGAAAAGGATCAAGTTTGACCCCAACGCTCGGTAAACCATAAAAGATAATAAACAGCTGTACCAGCATCGGCGTACCGCGAATAGCAGACACATAGATGCGAGCAAGCCGGTAAATAATCTCATGAATCCAGCCAGCACGTGGCACGATACGAATCAGCGCCACCGTCAGTGCAATAGCCATACCAATCGCAAACGAGATCAATGCTAGCGGTATCGAATAATAGATACCGCCTTTGAGCATCGGCCAAAAGGACGAGATAACAATCTGCGCCCGCTCAGGACTCATAAACGGCAATAATGCCAATAAATCTGCTAACACTGACGTTATAGAAGCCAGCATTATTTTTGTTGACTTATATCAGCACCAAAAAACTCTTGGCTCAGTTTGGTGAGCGTACCATCAGCTGCCAATGCTGCCATAGCTTCGTCTAATTTTGCTAACACCGCATCATCACCTTTTATCAACACTATTCCTGAACCAGTTTGCTCACTGACAGGAGCAGTCAGTTTAATTTCAAGCGCCGCATCTGGGAATTTCTTTAGATAATCCAATATCGCAAGATTGTCATTCATCGTAAAGTCAGCGCGGTCTTGTTTAACCAGCTGAATAGCTTGCGCCATACCATCAACAGGGACGATTTCAGCTTGATAACGCTCTGCGAGCTCGCCATAATTACTGGTTAGTGATTGGGCGCTGCGTAGACCTTTTAACGCTTCCCACGAGCTATAACGGTTATCATCCTTTGGCGCCAAAACGACTGCGCCTGACCAGCTATAAGCTGTGGCTTTATCATATTTTGCTAAACGCTCAGGCGTGGTCAAGCTAACTTGATTCGCAACCATATCAAAACGTTTTGAATCGAGACCAGCTAGCATCGCATCCCACTGGGTTTCTTTAAAGTCTACTTTAACGCCCAGTTTGTCAGCAACGGCACGCGTCACTTCAACATCATAGCCGGTCAATTTACCGCTTTCGTCATGATAAGTGAACGGAGGATACGTACCTTCAGTACCGACATTAATAGTGCCACCATTATTGATACGCTGTAGCAAATCAGAACCACTGCTTGCAGCGGTGTCGGTTGCCTTGGTTTCAGTATCATTAGTATTAGACTGTCCACAAGCGGCAAGTAATACGGTGCTTGCGGCAAGGGCTAAAAGCGTGCGACGTTTCATAAGACGTCCTTATAAGAGTGAGTAAATGAAAGTGACTGAATCAAGTAAAGCAAAATATGTTGTGCTAATTATGTTGTACCAATAAAACTTACTAAAAAATATGCAGATATCATAATAAATATCTGCTTTAAACTATTTGGCTGTGACTGCTCAATTTGAGGATACGCAGTATATTTTTCAATACTGGTTTTATTTTATTCTTAAATTTTAGAGGCATTGTATGGCATTTTATGACAAATACTTATTTTAAAGCTGCCGATTAAACACCTGCTCATTCATATACTAACGCAGTTGAGTAAGAATAAACGTACAAAAACAGTGAGCATGCGTAAGAATATTATAGCTCACCTGAAAATTGGTAACGCTCACCTGCATGCCACATCCTGACAAAGGTTAGTACTTTACCCGATGAATAAGTCTGCCGGCTGAGCACTAACGTTGGTGACTGCACCTCAATCTGTAGGGCATTAGCAACCTCATCCGGTGCTGCTAATGCTCGGATGGTATAGCTACCGCGCTCAAGCGGAATCTTGGCAATCAAATAATCACTGGTATTAACAACACTAAAATCCTGTTCGATAAACTTCGGAAGCTTTATGGCATCTACCCAACGCTCTTCAAACTGTATCGGTTGGCCATCGGCAAAGTGAATAATCTTTACCTCATATAACACAGGCTTGTCATCATCATTTGATTCGTTTTTAAGCGCTTGCTTCATAGTCAACACTTTCGGTGTATCAATATCAAACTTACGGCGTAAATACTCGTCAAGCATGGCAGCGGTAATACTGCGCTTACTCACCACTTGCGCTTTATAATCACGATTGGCCGACTTTAAATCTTGCGCGATATTACGTACTTCAACGAAGGTATGATTAAACTGCTGCTGCGCGACGAAAGTCCCTGACCCTTGCCGGCGCTCCAATACCCGCTCTTCACTTAATTCCTTTAAAGCACGGTTGACTGTCATACGAGAGACGCCAAACTCTTCTGCCAATGCCATTTCTGTAGAAATCGCATTGCCCGCCTGCCACTTACCTGAATGAATATTGTCTAATATCGCATTTTTAATCCGCTGATATGCCGGTATCGTCTTTGTCATATCTGTTGTTAGCCGTCAGTTCTGCCAATGAAAGTAGCGCCATAATATCACGACAATTGCCATAACTATCATTAGCGCACCCTATCTCGCTCTGCAATCCCATAAATAATCGAACTATTTATAAAAAAGTTCTTGCTTGAAAAAACTATCTTTGATAATTTGTATATACAAATTATCAAAGATAGTAACATGTTCGTAGTGTTATTAAGAAAGCGTTATTCATTACTCTTTATTAATTGCCTTTTCGGTATGAACAAACGATCTCAAGGAATGACGATGACCATTAATGGAATAAATCAAAATAACGAATTCACGCGCCATGACGAGAGTCGCAATATCGCTGCGCCGACTGGCAGCACGCTACATTGCAAAAGTTGGCTGACCGAAGCGCCTTATCGTATGCTCCAAAACAACCTACATCCTGATGTCGCTGAAAACCCAAAAAGCTTGGTGGTCTACGGCGGAATTGGCCGTGCGGCGCGGAATTGGGAAAGCTACGATCAAATCCTAGCGTCATTGAAAGAATTAGAAGATGATGAGACGTTATTAGTGCAATCTGGCAAACCGGTTGGTGTCTTTCAAACTCATGAAAATGCGCCGCGCGTATTAATTGCCAACTCTAACCTGGTGCCGCGCTGGGCGACGTGGGAGCATTTCAACGAGCTTGATCGTAAAGATCTATTTATGTATGGGCAGATGACAGCAGGTAGCTGGATTTATATTGGTACCCAGGGCATCGTCCAAGGTACTTATGAGACATTTGTTGAAGCCGGTCGTCAGCATTATGACGGCAGTTGGGCTGGACGTTGGATATTGACCGCTGGTCTTGGCGGTATGGGTGGCGCGCAGCCATTGGCCGCAACCTTTGCCGGAGCGACTTCTCTAAATATCGAATGCCAACAGTCTAGTATCGATTTTCGCTTGCGTACCGGTTATGTCGACAAGCAAGCCGACAACCTTGACCATGCTTACGAGCTTATCAAGCAGCATACGGACGCTGGTGAAGCAGTGTCTATTGCCCTACTTGGCAATGCTGCAGATATCTTGCCTGAGATGGTCAAACGCGCCAATGCAGGCAGCATGAAGCCTGATTTGGTCACTGACCAAACCTCAGCGCATGATTTAATTAATGGTTATCTACCAAGTGGCTGGACCGTTGAAGAATGGAAAGCGGCCCAAGAAAATCCAGACCAACATGCAGCGCTAACCAAAGCCGCTGCTCAGTCTTGTGCCGTACACGTACAGGCGATGCTAGATCTACAAGAGATGGACATCCCAACGACTGATTATGGTAATAATATTCGTCAGGTGGCTTTTGATGAGGGGGTGAAAGATGCCTTTAATTTTCCAGGTTTTGTGCCCGCTTATATTCGTCCGCTATTTTGCCAAGGTAAAGGCCCGTTTCGCTGGGTTGCGCTATCAGGTGACCCTGAAGATATCTATAAAACCGATCAAAAAATCAAAGAGCTATTTCCCGAAAACACCCATATTCATCGCTGGCTCGATATGGCTAAAGAGCATATTCAGTTTCAAGGATTACCCGCGCGTATTTGCTGGCTAGGTTTGGGTGAACGTGATAAAGCAGGACTTGCCTTTAATGAGATGGTCAAAAACGGCGAGCTAAAAGGTCCTATCGTTATCGGTCGTGACCATTTAGATACCGGTTCTGTTGCCAGCCCAAACCGCGAAACTGAAAGTATGAAAGATGGCTCAGATGCGGTATCAGATTGGGCGCTATTGAACGGTATGCTCAACGTTGCAGGCGGCGCAACTTGGGTGTCATTACATCATGGCGGCGGTGTTGGTATGGGTTACTCGCAACATTCTGGCATGGTCATCGTGGCAGACGGTACTGATGCGGCAGCCAAACGCTTAGCACGCGTACTGGTCAATGATTGTGGTTCAGGCGTCATGCGCCATGCCGATGCAGGTTATGAGCTAGCGATTAAAACTGCTAAAGATTATGGTCTGAATTTACCGATGATTCAGTAGCTCGAACTACTTTTCATTTATAAAAATAAATAACTAATATAAATAGGGACATTGCTATGACCGATATTAAGCACCTAACATTAAACCCACGCCAATTAAGCCTTGAGATGCTGCGTGGTATTTATGATCAGCCAGTCTCATTAACCTTACCTGATAGCGCATATAAGGCAATCGATGCCTCACATGAAGATGTACGTACGATTATTGCTCGCGATAAAAGCGCTTATGGTATAAATACCGGTTTTGGCCTATTAGCAAAGACGCGAATCAGCGATGACCAGCTTGAATTGCTACAGCGCAATCTTATCGTATCGCATTCTGTTGGTACTGGTGAACCCTTACCAGCCGGCGTGGTTCGACTGATTATGGTTATGAAGGTTGCCAGCCTAGCACAAGGTGTCTCTGGCGTGCGCCGCGTCGTGGTCGATGGTTTATTGGCATTGATTAATAATCAAATTACCCCGCTTATTCCAGTTAAAGGCTCCGTCGGTGCATCTGGCGATTTAGCGCCTCTATCGCATATGACGCTAGCGTTAATGGGCGAAGGGGATGTCTATGTCGATGGTAAATGTATGCCAGCTGCTGACGCTTTAGAACAGCTTGGTCTTGAGCCAATCATCCTCGCCGCTAAAGAAGGGCTAGCATTAATTAACGGCACGCAGGTCTCAACTGCCCTTGCACTACGAGGCTATTTCTTAGCGCGTGACTTATTAGAGTCAGCCACTATCGTCGGCTCACTGTCTATCGATGCGGCAAAAGGCTCGGATGCGCCATTCGATGCTCGTATCCATGAAGTTCGCGGGCATCATGGACAAATTGAAATCGCCAAAGCCCATCGCCAACTGATTAAAGGTAGTGACATTCGCGCCTCTCATAATGGCGAACAAGATGACAGAGTCCAAGACCCTTACTGCTTACGTTGCCAGCCGCAGGTTATGGGTGCTTGCCTTGATATTATTAACCAAGCAGGAAAGACGCTATTGATTGAATCAAATGCCGTCACGGATAACCCACTTATCTTTAACAATGAAGATGGGCCTGTCGCTATCTCTGGCGGTAACTTTCACGCTGAGCCAGTAGCTTTTGCTGCCGATATTTTAGCTCTAGCCATTGCTGAGATTGGTTCTATGTCTGAGCGCCGTATCGCTTTGCTGATCGATGCTACTTTGTCCGGTGGCTTACCGCCATTCTTGGTTGACAATGCTGGCTTGAACTCCGGCTTTATGATTGCTCATGTCACTGCAGCGGCACTAGCATCAGAGAACAAGTCCATTGCACATCCAGGTAGTGTTGACAGCATTCCAACTTCTGCCAATCAAGAAGACCATGTATCAATGGCAACTTATTGTGCGCGCCGCTTATATGAAATGGCGCAAAATACGGCGACCATTATCGGGATTGAGCTGTTGGCAGCTGGTCAAGGTATTGATTTTCATCGTGGGCTTGAAACATCAGAGCCATTAATAGCCGCTCATAAGCTTTTACGCGCGCAAGTTACTTTTTATGATAAAGATCGCTACTTGGCTCCTGATATCGAGGCGGCAAAGCAATTAATACTAAGTCGCACTTTAACTAAACATTGGCAGGAAATACGCAGTGACTGGTACCTTTCTAAATAAAGGTTTTTTAAAATAAAAATTCTTTCTAAATAAGTAAATAGCTTGAAATTCATTTTAAAGGAGATCAGCGATGACCATCGCAACCGTTAATCACACTGCTGCTGATATGAGTCAATGGACTGGTCGCGCTGAGCCATTTGAAAGTGCGCGCGCTTGCTATTGGTATCAGCTAGCGCAGCCTTATGAGCAGCAGCATATTGGGCTAGTTGGCTTTAACTGTGATCAGGGTGTTAGACGCAATCAAGGACGCGTTGGGGCAAGAGCAGCACCGCCACTGATTCGCAGTACTTTTGCTAAACTGCCGGTTATCGCTGAGCTCCAAAAACGTTTCGATGGTAAATTGGCGACCTTGCTAGGGGATGCCGGTGATATTCACTGTCAAGATAACGATGATTTTGCCGAGCAACTACTGGAGCAAGCACAGCAGCAGTATGCCGATGTTATTAGTAGCGTCATTCAACAAGGCAGTCTAGCTATTGGCCTTGGCGGTGGTCATGCGATGGCTCATGGTAGTTTTTTAGGGTTATGGCAAGCGCTTCAGCAGGCTGATAATAGTGATATTGGTGAAAAAAATACAGCTGATATACCGACTATCCCCACTATCGGCATCATTAACTTTGACGCGCATCTTGATATTCGTCAATCTGATGTTGCCACTTCCGGCACCCCTTTTCGCCAAATTTCTGAGTATCTAACCGAGTATCAGCAGCCTTTTCACTATTGCTGTATTGGGGTAAGTCGTTTCTCTAATACCGCAGCGCTTTTTGATCGTGCTAACGAACTAGGTGTCCACGTTATTAGTGACGAGGACTGTTACTATCAATCGTGGGCAACGCTTGCTGCTCAGATTGATCGTTTTATTAATCAAGTTGATGTACTTTATTTAACGATTGATATGGACTGTTTCCCATCGAGCGTGGTACCTGGTGTCAGCGCACCTGCTGCCTACGGTATCGAACTGAGCTTCGTTGAGCGCGCTGTCAAAACTATTATGGCATCCGGCAAAGTAAAAATAGCGGATATTGCTGAGATTAATCCGACCTATGATAGCGATCAACGCAGCTGTAAAGTGGCTGCTCGGCTTTTAGCCATAATTATAGAACAGCATTTATTAATTATATAAGCACGGATTTACCCTATCACGGATATATAAATAGCTACTAACTAGCAGGAGTATATTATGACGAATTCTACAGATTCTATTACGAAAACCAACTTGCAAAGACCTATCGATGCCGCAACGATGGCATCGTTTGACAACATTGTTATCAATACCAATTTGGCTACATTTTCAGCCCATTATGGCTTTGATAGCAAGGATAAAGATAATGTCCATTATGGGCAGCTAGTAGATGCAGCTATCGGTATCAAAGATGGCAAGATTGCTTGGATTGGGTCGAACGAACAGATGACGCCATACCTTTCTCATTACCAAATAGCTCAAATTAAAGATGCTATGGGTAGCTGGATAACGCCAGGCTTAATCGATTGTCATACACACTTAGTCTATGCCGGTAACCGCAGCAATGAGTTTGAAGCACGGCTGCATGGTGCTAGTTATCAAGATATTGCAGCGCAAGGCGGTGGTATTGTTGCGACCGTTAGTGCGACTCGCGCAGCCAGTCAGGAAGAAATCTTTGCGCAAAGTGAAAAACGTCTGTTAGCACTGCTCAAAGAAGGTGTAACCAGTATCGAAATCAAGTCCGGCTATGGTTTGGATTTCGATACTGAACGCAAAATGCTTACTGTCGCGCGTCAACTGGGTGACAAATACGACGTCCATGTCAGCACTAGCTATTTAGCTGCCCATGCTTTGCCACCCGAATATAAAGACCGTGCAGACGACTACATTGAGCAAGTCTGCGAGTGGCTACCAATTTTGCATCAAGAAGGCTTGGTAGATGCAGTCGATGGGTTTTGTGAAAATATTGCTTTTAGTGCAGAGCAAATTAGACGCGTCTTTGCAGTTGCCAGCTCATTAGATTTGCCCGTCAAGCTCCATTCTGAGCAGCTGTCTGATATAGGCGGCAGTGCTTTAGTTGCTGAATATCAAGGGCTATCAAGCGATCACTTAGAGCATTTATCAGAAACAGATATTGAGAAAATGGCAGTCAGCAATACCGTTGCGGTACTATTGCCCGGCGCATTTTATACGTTGCGTGATACCAAGTTACCTCCAATAGATGCATTACGTAAGCATCAAGTTGCTATTGCTATTTCGACCGACTGTAATCCAGGCACTTCACCACTAACTTCGCTATTACTGGCAATGAATATGGGCTGTACGCTGTTTTACTTAACGCCAGAAGAAGTACTAGCCGGTGCGACTGTTAACGCAGCAAAAGCATTAGGATTATCACATAAAGGTAAAATAGAAATCGGTTGTGATGCTGATTTAGCACTGTGGGATATCACTCGCCCTGCGGATCTGTGCTATCAAATTGGACTTAATCCTATTACTGGTATTATGCGTCAAGGTCAGTGGCGCAAGACTTTATAGCCTTAATATTATTTCTAAAAATGCTAGATGATTAAAAACAGCAAGAAATCGTTAAATAAAAAAAGCCCCAGCCATGACAGTCATGGTTGAGGCTGTTACATTTATAAGTGCAAGTTTGATTTAGGATTTATGCTACATATTTTTTACGTACAATTTTTGTCATCTCGACCATGTTACGCAGTTGTTGGCGCACTTCTTCCCAGTTACGCGTTTTTAGACCACAGTCTGGGTTAATCCATAAGCGCTCAATTGGAATATATTTTTGTGCCTCATCAATCATGATCTGCATAGCGTCGCTATCAGGGGCGCGCGGGCTATGAATGTCATAGACGCCTGGGCCAATGGCATTTTGATAGCTACCTTTTTTTCAATAATGGCTTGAGCATCGCTTACTTGTTTAAATACTTGGGTAAAATCAGTATTGCTGAAGTCTTCATCGGCTTCTAATTCAGGCACCAAGTAATGATAGTTGGTATCAAACCACTTGGTCATTTGCCAAGCCGCATTGTCTTCATACTGACCGGTATGGTCGCGACCACGGGCAAAATAAAACTGACGATCAAAGGTATCTAATGTTTCGGCACCAGCAAAACGTGGTGGCTGCACACCGAAGGAAACTGCTTGGCTGAGCACTAAATCATAATGAGCAAAGTCGCCAGTGGTGATGATATCAAGACCTGCATCGATTTGATCTTGGATATTGGTGGTAAATACTTCTAACAAAGCGGCTTGAGTTGCTTCTTTATCTTTTTTACCTTTCCAGTAATGCTCTAAGGCAAATTTGGTTTGGCGTTTATCACCAATACGTGGGTAGCCTAGGATATGGCTAGGTACTCTAGATCGTGGGATTGTGGTAGTCATGTGTTACTCCATTAATCGTATTCATTATTTTATAGTTAAGATAAATAATTTTGATGAAGTAATCATAGCTGATTATATTAATGAATAAAAATCAATTTATTTAACTTAAGATGAATTATACTAATGTTGCAATAGTTTTAACAAGCAGCGTTTTTATCTTGCACGGACTATATTGATTAAGCAGTTTTTTATGTGGCATAAAAAACGCGCCTACTATGTAAGTAGGCGCGTTAAATATCAATCATACCAGTTATTATTGTGATCTGGTGCTATCGCAAAGAGCCATAATGAAAAATTTAGTTCAGGATACCATAGGCAACCAGCGCATCAGCAACACGCTTAAAGCCAACGATATTTGCGCCTGTCATATAATCGATGTAGCCTTTGTCAGTCTGATGGTATTTTTCTGACGCTTCAGCAGCGCAGTCATGAATATTTCTCATAATACACTTCAAACGCTCATCAACTTCCTCAAAGGTTTTGTACTGGCGTACTGAGTTTTGTGACATCTCAAGTCCAGATACCGCCACACCACCAGCATTTGCCGCTTTGCCCGGTGCATAATGCACACGATGCAAACGAATATGATCAATCGCTTCAGCAGTCAATGGCATATTGGCGCCTTCGACGACATATTTGATGCCATTTTCAACCATAAGCTTAGCGTCCTCTTCATCCACTTCGTTTTGTGTGGCTGATGGGATAGCGATGTCACCTTTGATATGCCAAGGTTTTTGCTTAGCAAGCCACTCACCACCATAGACATCAACGTAATCGGCCAAAGGTTTACTTTTCGCTTTTTGTGCTTTTAACCAGTTAATTTTTTCTTGATTAAGACCTGCTTCATCATACAAGGTACCTTGTGAGTCTGACACCGTGACTACAACGCCGCCCAGCATATGAGCTTTTTCAGCAGCATGGAGTGAGACGTTACCAGCCCCTGAAACCAGTACTCTTTTACCGTCTATGTGTTCGTTTTGAGCCGCTAGCATATTTTCTAAAAAATAAACCGCGCCATAACCAGTGGCTTCTGTACGCATCAAACTACCACCAAAACCCACCCCTTTACCGGTTAATACACCACCGTATTCACGTGTAAGGTTTTTATACATGGCAAACATATAGCTGATTTCGCGTCCACCAACACCGATATCACCAGCGGGTACGTCAATATCCTTATTTATATAAGGATGCAGCTCACGCATAAAAGCGTAGCAAAAACGACGGATTTCATTGTCTGTTTTGCCCTTTGGATCAAAATCAGAACCGCCTTTGGCACCGCCCATAGGCAAACCGGTCAATGCATTTTTAAATATCTGCTCAAAGCCTAAAAACTTCAAAACAGACTGATTTACCGTTGGGTGAAACCTGATACCACCTTTATAAGGACCTAGCGCATTACTAAACTGAACGCGCCAGCCGCGATTTACTTGTACTTCACCTTGATCGTTTTCCCAATTGATACGAAAAGCCACAACGCGGTCAGGCTCAACAAGGCGCTCAAAAATTTGGAACGTATCATATTCGGGATGAGTGTCGTATAGCGGAGCAATCGTGATTGCAACTTCTTTTACCGCCTGAATAAATTCAGGTTGGTGAGCGTAACGTGCTTCAATTTTTTTGATTGCCTGACTGATACTCATATAGATTCCTTAGGGTAAAGATTGTAATCGTGCTGATTTACATCGACATTTTATCGCATAATCACAAACGATAGGATGGCAAACGTTGATGTGGGATTGAGGTCGCTCCTATACGCTGTTTGTGTTTGGTATAGAAACTGATGGGATTAGAAGCCAACTGATTGTGTCTCTAAATCTTAAACCCAGAAGCACAAACAATTTTTATCTCATATCTATATATCATTTTTTTGGTGTATAAGTCTAGTAAATATCGCCATCATCAAAAGTTATGGGCAAGTTTTTTATAACGATAATCTATACATGACCGTGTAATGAAAGCTCGACAGTCAAAAATCCATATCTACTTTTTAACTGTTTTTGCACTACCTTACGATGAAAAACTCACTTTCACCTTATCGGTTTTAATAACTTATTTTTATGAAGAAATAATCGAAACAAAATATAAAGTAATAATAAAGAAAATTAGAATAAACTTTTATTTACTATTAGAAATAAGTTAATGATAGAAGGTTATAAAATAGAGATAAAAGGTTAAAAAAACCAATATTTAGCCTTTCATTCATATCCTGCCATATCATTATTAATTGTAAGGGTTTATAATATTGCCCATTAATTAGTCAAAAACTATTTAACATATTATTAACCGTTATTTTTTAAAATACTATCAACCGTTATTCTATTCATTTAATAACCCGTCATAGAGAAAACGATATGCGTACTGATTCATTTCAGCAAATCTTGGAAGACCTAAATAGCTCATCAGCCGATGTTGAAGCATCTGCTCTCATTTCTAACGATGGTCTTATGATTGCATCTGCGTTACCAGCAGGCGTTGATGAAGACCGCGTTGGCGCTATGTCAGCAGCTTTATTATCACTAGGTGATCGTGCAGGTCGCGAATTGGCTCGTGGTAGCATTGACCGTATCATGATTCAAGGTGAAAAGGGCTACGTGATCATGACTTCATCGGGTGATGAAGCAGTACTAACCATTATGGCAAAACCGAATGCCAAACTTGGCTTAATATTCTTAGATATTAAACGTGCCTCTGAAGCGCTTTCGAAACTTATCTAATAATTGGTTTTAAAGTGCTAACGCTACGGTTCTATACCGCGCCTGCAATACAAATGCCTTCTGTGTATAATACTTTAAATGAAAACGGACGCACTGTCTTATAAAAATTATTTAAGGTATTGCACACTGTTTAGATTGAATGAGTGATTATTGAATAAGTGATTAAAGCTTCTAAATATCTATGAATTCTAATCCTAGCGAATCACATATCCATACTTATTAAAAAATAAGCGCGTTAAAAAACAAACGTAAATCAAATAAGTTTTTTAATGACTATCCATACAACAATAAATAAAGGAGATTACGATGGGTTCTCCACTACCTGACGCAATGAAGCCTGACCTGCCAGCCGAGCAGATCACTCTGACTTATCATGACGGTGCATCGCGTACTATTTATGATACTGGTATCGAACGCCCTTATCCTGATGGCAAGCTGATTGTTTCGCGTACCGATTTAGACGGTATTTTGACTCACGTTAATGATGCCTTTGTTGAGATTAGTGGCTACGCTGCTGATGAGCTGATCGGTCAGCCACAATCTATTTTGCGCCATCCTGATATGCCAAAAGCTGCCTATAAAGATTTATGGTCAACCGCAGAGGCTGGACAAAAATGGCATGGCTACGTTAAAAACTTATGTAAAGATGGCAGCCATTATTGGGTTTACGCGACTGTCGTGCCCAACGTTCGTCGCGGCGAAACCGTTGGCTATACTTCTGTACGCCGTAAGCCATCGCGCAGCAAAATTGATGCGGCTATCGCTCAGTATGCCCAAATGAAACAAAACGAGGAAGGTTAAATCATGACGACACATAATATGTTAATCGCCCCTGATTTTTCGCCTGAGCGTTTTGCAGGCTGGCATATGTTTAATATCTTGATTCAAAAACGTGCCAATCTAAACATGCATCTAAATATGCCTGCCTCACATGCTGAGCAAGAAGCGCTTATCGACGCAGGCGACATGCAAGTTATTTATGCCAACCCTTTTGATGCAGCAACGCTCATCCGTGAGCAAGGCTACCGTGCAGTTGCGCGCCCTATCGGTAAATCTGATGAGATGGTCATTGCAGCTTCAGCAAATAGCGATATCAATACTCTAGAGGACTTGGCTAATGGCGCGACCATTGCTATGGCAAATAACCGTGATGTTAAGCTGATTGGTTTACGCCTACTAGAAGCGGTCGATTTAGAAGAGGCGGACTTGAATTGGTCAGTGACCGAAACCTATCAAGCAGCAGCACGCCAAGTTATCAAAGGCGATGCTCAAGCGGCATTCTTTTTAGCTGAAATTTTCCACAGCTTTTCACGCTTAACCAAAGCGCAGTTAACTGTATTAATCGAAAGTGATTTGGCGGATATTAGCCATGTATTGCTGATTAAAGAGGGTTTTCCTGATACAGAAATTCTGATGAATGCCATTCTGAATTTGCATAACGATGATGATGGTAAAGAAGCATTGGCTGAACTTGGTATGCCTCAAGGCTTTGAAGCTATGGACGAAGAAGATGCTGAGTTTATGATCGACTTGATGGAAACTTTAATTGACTAGCAGGTTCACTGGCATCTGACTTAGGTCATAGCCTATTGCGCTACCATATTGGCTATGACTGACAGGACACTATTATGTCTGATTTAGACCTTATCAAAGAAAGTGAAATGGCCGCGCGTGGCGTATATCGTCTCTACTCGCGTAAGATATTTTTGGCACCAAACAATCGCCATTTTCACGAACAACGTATCAACGCAGCACTGTTATTAAACGAAAAAGAGCCGCTGCAAGGTGCCATCGCAGATTTCTTTTATGGTTGCTGGTATGATATCCCTTACGATGTCACCAACATGTTTACGCGCTTGCAAGGTCGTCTATTGCCTCACATAGAACAAGGTTTTCGCGATTGTATCGATAAAAAAAGCTATATCCAAAAAAATAGTACGCTGGCGACCCGCTGGAGCGTACTGGTATCGCCTTCACTAAATGAACAGACCCAGCGTTTACGTATCAGTAGTGATGACGCCAAAGAAATCGCGAAAGACATCACCGCCGAGCTGATGCTAGCACGTGATAATCAAAACTTGGATACAATAGAACAAATAGAAAATGAATTCTTTGCTCATTGTATTGCTCGCAACGACCGTTTGGCATTCTCCTTAGTTTGGTTTCGCTTGGGTAAAAGTGACTGGCAATTTGATGATCGCTGGAATAATTGTCAACAAAAACTTGATCAAACCACTAAAGCTTAGATTTGCTCTTTTGTTAAAACGACTCATAAAACTTCATTTGAATGGTAGCTGTTATGTCCTCTTATTTAAACGCTGATAAAACGTATCTGACCTTGACTCCAGCCGGTATTTTTGAGGCCTTTTCACAAAGTGAGCCAACTGCTGAACAGCTATCATTACAAGATTTATTATCCTATAACGAGACTTTGCTAGCCGCTGACTGGCTCGAACGCTATTCTGATGAGTGGTTAGATAGCTTTTTAGAACACGGCTGGATCGAGAAGCTGTCGCTATTCTTGCCCGCTCCCAATTTGCCATTAGACCAGTTTTTACCTTATGTAGTATCGAGCTTGTCCGGTAAACGCCGTGCAGCGATTGGCTCTGATGAAGGGTTTTGCCTAGCGCGGATAGGCTATAGCCAAGAAGAAGCAGACATGCTTAGTGTGGCTGCTGCTGACTTTTCGGGCTTTATGCTACGCCAAAAACAACGCGGCTGGGCCGTAGAAAGTCAAGCTATCTCATTCTTTCAGCAAGTTGATTTACTGATTCCTGAGACCAGCTTTGTGTTCTTATGGATTGATGGTTCAGGCTACGTGCTCATCATTGATGGCGAACCTTTGACCAATAATCGTGCCTTTGTTGAGCTGGTCTGGGCATTAAAAACTTCTGGGCTTAGATTTCTGAGTTAGAACTCATAAATTAATACTACCGAATGAAGTCAACTGCATTAAAAAGTCCGAAAATCTAAGCTATTAAGTGCGCCTTATTATAAATAATAGGCGCATTTTTTTATGGGATTAAAAAATGTATTAATGAAATTGAAGCCTTTATTAATAACGTACAAGCACAAAAAAGACCCCATTTTAAGGAGTCTTTTAATATTTTTTATATAGTCGATTCAATTTGAAAAGAATACAGTGCAACTGAGATAAATTTTGCGAAGCCTCTGGAGTGCGAAGCACACAGCAAGCGAGGAAGATTTATCCCAGTATAACGCTATTTTTAACGTACCTCTTTTATATTGAATTGGGTATAACCGAAACCTACATGTTTCGAACCAAAGGCGGTTGTACACGTGAATACATGATGAGTGATATGCCATTAGAGATCAGCTCAACTGCCAATAGCACACCAAGGATATAAGTCGCTGACTGCGGATAGCCGATAAATATCATAATAGCTAAAGCAATCGAGATAAGTCCTGAGATTAATAAGGGTATGAAAGCCACTGTCTTGCGTAGCCCAAAAGCGACAATGACTCTAACAATACCTGTTGCCATAAACAAAATAGCAATCACCATCGTCAAAGTTAATATGCCTTGCAACGGGTTTTGTAGTAGCTCAATACCAATCAATATACCCAATACACCACCGATGGCAGCAAGTACTTTACCAGTCGTACTATGCGCACGAAATAGTGCGATAAACTGTAAAATACCGACGAGAAGGAAGGTAAACCCTGCTAATTGTTCAGCGGCGAAAGTGGCACTAAGAGGATTAAAAAACGCAAATATACCGCCAAGGATACTGATAATACCAACCACCAGCCACAATGTACGACTCATAAAACACCTTACTTTATGTTTAATAGAAAGTATATTATATCGTAGCGCGTTTTTCATCTTGTATGACGGTGGTAATATATTCGAATAGTCCTGTTAAGATCAAGGTCTGGGCGTTGTATTATATTCATAAGCCTGCTAACTGTTTATGATGGTTTATCAAAATCAGTCCATACTATTCCACTGCTGACGCGTAATTTTATACAGTACATGCTCAGCAAGCGGATGCTTAGATTTGAGCGCAGGATGGTAAAAATTGTCCTGCGTATCAGTCATGCCGATACGCTCCATAATAAGTTGTGAGCGCTGATTAATCACAGCAGTAAATACAACTACCTCATCAAGTGCCAGCTCAGTAAAAGCGAAATCCAAAGACGCACGCGCGGCTTCAGTAGCATAGCCTCGTCCCCAAAAATCTTTGCGCAGTCGCCAAGCGATCTCGACACAAGGTGCAAAAGACATATCAGCATGCGTCTGATTCAAGCCGACAAAACCGATAAAGACATCACTGTTTTCTGAACAGTCTTTTAAACTTAGCGCCCAAAATCCCCAACCGTTATCTTTAATCAGCTGCTGGCATTTAGTCGCAATGATATCACTCACGGTAGCTGACAATAATTTGGCGAAATACTTCATCACTTCTGGATCAGCGTTCATCTTAGCAAATATTGCAAAATCGCTTGATTGCCATTGTCTAAGATAAAGCCGCTCTGTTTCTATATAGCATGTCATTTAGTACTCGATAGCGCTCATTAAAGTGCTCATTACTCTTATTTATCAATCCAGCCTTGTTGCTTGGCATAAGCAAGTTGTTCAGGCGTATCGATATCATAATTGAGCTGATGATTGATAACTACCTGTATTTGCTTGGGTGGCAATCCTCGAATGAGATGACGCAGTCCCTTATCACCAACTAATTCTGACTGCCATTGTTTAAGTAGCTCATAATTAATCACCAAAGGTACGCCGATGATATTTTTTTTAGGTGGTTTATCGAATGGCATTTTATTTAGTGGCAACTTATCAAAGTACTGCCAGTCACTATCGCCACTATAGCTGCTTGCCACCACAGCCTGCTTACCTGCTAATAATTCGATTAAATGCTGCTGATCTAAGAGTACTTGGTCAATCCCCATGATTAATACTCGATTTAAAAGACGATTATCAAGGTCAGTTAATGCATCGACACCTAAACGCAAGCTCTGCGCCATACCCATTTTAGGTGTTGGATTGATGACCGTATGAATCATTGGGTGCTGAGCGGCTAACGGTTCAATTGCATTAGCAATGCACAGGTTTTCTCTAGGAATGACAACGATGATAGTTTGTGGCTGAGTGCTCAATGCCAATTTAAGCATATGACTGATTAATGGCTCGCCATTTTTGCAAAGTAATTGCTTAGCTTGACCAAGACGGCGACTCAAGCCACTTGCTAATATAATGATGGCGTGGCTGTTATGTGGTGGATGGGTTTTATGTTGAGTATAGCTTTGCTGTTGCACACCATTTAGCTGCTGTGTTTTAGCTTCTACTGTTGTCGATTTATCCTTATTCATACGCAGCTCAGCGTTGCAATACTGCTCATGGCTGCGGTATCTGAAAGTTCGTTAGCTGAAAACTCTGCTGGTGCCTTTTGACCATACATCACTGCATTTACTTGTGCCATGATACCTAGTGCCAATGCTTCAGGTCCGTCTCCACCTAACTTATAGCCGATAGGATAGTGTAGTTTGCTAATACCATCCTTTAAGGCAGTAGGATTTTTTTTGACGGCATTAATCTCATTAATTAGGCGTTCAGTACGATAACGCGGACCTAATTGACCAAGGTATTTATAATGGGTCGAATGCTCCAATAATACTGAAAGACGAGCACGATCTTGAGTAAGACTATGTGACATCAAAGCTACCGCTGCATTATCACTCAGTTTAAGCAATTGTTCGTGATCATCTAATGACAGTGGCATTACGATATCAGCTTGAGGAAAGTGTAGACGAGATGCATATTGTGCGCGGCTATCGATGATAGTGACATGCCAGTCTTGCAGCTTTGCCATGGTCACCAGTGGCATCACATCGTTACCGGCACCGCAAATAAGCAAACGTAGTTGTGGTTGTAAACGTTGTAGTAGCCACTCTGTCGTTAAACCACCATTTTTCAAGATAACATATTCAGTATTTTTATCAGACACTTCATACGTTGATAGCGCTTCAACTGTATCTCTAAGCACATGAGTAACAGTACTTGACCCCTCACCCTCAGATAAAGCTTGATTAGAAATACTATCACCATCAATAACCGTTATTTTTCCACTATCGATATAAGTCTCTATATCAACTCGCATACCAATTGGTAACTGTTCAATATCATTGCTACCCGAGCGAATTAAAGTCGCTATCGTTGCCGGCTGCTGGGTACGGCGAACGTGGCGAATGATATCTAATAAGGGCAGCGCAGCTTTTAAACGCTCAAATAATACGTGTACCTTTCCATTACAGCCTAAACCAAAATTTAGCTCATTGTCTAAATAACTATTACCACTAAGTTCATGCTCTTCAATTTCATGGTCTTCATCCGCCTGTTCGTCACCCGTTTGGTAAACCTGCACATTTGCACCGTTGCGAGTCAACCAAAAGGCGCGTTTGATGATATGTGGCTCAAGGCAACCGCCACTAATCATGCCAACAGAGCGTCCATCTGCGCAGATAAGCATCATCGCGCCCGTACGGCGATATGCCGAGCCTTCCGTACGCACCACTGTCGCCAGCACTGCGTCAACATTTTTCTCCTGCGCTGTGCTTGCCAGCTTAAGAATATCAGCGACCTGATTCATATTTCCTCTTATTTTCTATCTAGAACTATAATCATCAGTTTATAAAACCCGCTAACTGCTATAGCTAACGGGCTTCTTTAATTACTCTGTTTGACTAATACACCTACTCTGGTAGCTCATAAAGCAGCTTATCAAGCGTGATGGGAAAATCATAAACACGAACCCCAACCGCATTATAGATAGCGTTGGCAATAGCCGCAGCCGCGCCTGATATTGCAGTCTCGCCTATTCCTTTGATATGCATGGGGTTAGTATAAGGGTCATCTTCTTCGACTAATATAACCTCCAATTGCGGTACGTCAGCATTGACTGGAATATGATATTCAGCAAGGTCATGGTTACATAAGCGACCGTCACGCTTATCATGGATGACCTCTTCCATCAAAGCTGAACCAATGCCAAACACCATACCGCCGTAGCACTGTGAGGTGGCCGTTTTATGATTAAGAATACGCCCAGCGGCGAATGCACCGGTCATTCGTTTGACTCGAATCTCACCGGTGACTCTATGCACTGCTACTTCTGCGAAGTTAGCACCAAAAGATGCTTGGCGATGGCTTTTGGCATTTTTACCAGGTTTGATTTGTCCTTTGGCGCTAATCTTTTGTTCATCGTATGTCGCAACGATATCGGCTAAGGCATAAGACTGGAAGTTCCTAAAGTCGTATTTTTCATTGAAAGCTTTTGGTAGGGATAAACCTGTTTTTTCGGTTACTGTATTTTTTAAATCTTCTGCTCTATCTTTAACGGTCTCGATAGCAGCTTCTGTCATGCTGGGATTATGGTCGCCTGCTTGCTTGATTTGCCCGTTATCAAACTGGATGGTATCGGGATAAAGACCGACTTTGTCTGCCAGCATTTCACGCAGTTGCTCACAAGCTAAATAAACACCACTACCAGCACTTGCTGCGCCCACACTACCACCCGAACCTGAAGCAGGCGGCAGTTCACTATCGCCCAACTTCATCTCGATATGATCTATCGGTAAACCCAACAAATCAGCCGCTACCTGAGAGAATACCGTATAAGAGCCAGTACCAATATCTGTCATATCGGTTTCGATGATAGCCTTGATGCCAAGCTCTTTTGAGTCATCAACTTGCAAAGTTGCCCGCGCTTCCGAAGGTTTTAACTGGTTACCACGAGCAGATGCCGCCATTCCTGTGCCAATCCACCAATCCCCCTCCAATTGACTAGCAGGTTTGGCATTGCGCTTATCCCAGCCGAACTGCTCTGCCCCTTGCTCCATACAGGCAACGAGCTGGCGCGTCGAAAACGGAATATCTTGGCTCGGGTCTTGCTCAGGCTCATTACGGCGGCGCAGCTCAATGGGATCGATATTCAACTGAGAGGCCAATTCGTCCATCGCACATTCAACGGCAATCATACCTACTGCTTCACCGGGGGCACGCATTGAGCCTGATAGTACTTGGTTCATATCTACTTTTTTATAATTTACCCGACGATTTTCACCGCGGTATAAATACTTAGTAGACAAAGCAGTGGGTTCAAAAAATGCCTCTCCGGGTAAATTACTGGTAACAGTATCGTGAATCATGGTATTGATGACACCATCTTTATCACAGCCAATAGCAATACGCTGACGGGTGTTTGAGCGTCTTACTGTCGCTTCCATGACTTGCGGGCGCGTCATACTAATTAGCACAGGGCGACCCAACTCTTTTGCAGAAATAGCGGCCGCAATTGATTCAGGGGCAATACCGAGCTTACTGCCAAAGCCGCCACCGACATAATAAGAAATAAGTTGTACTTGGTCCTTATTCAAGTCTAAGGCGTCCATAACTTGCTGTTTGCAAGGCGCAATCATTTGGTTTGAGGTGTACATGATGAGCTTATCATCTTCCCAATAAGCCAAAGTAGCATGTGGTTCCATAGGAGAATTACTTTGGCTTGGGGTATGATAAAAGCGATCAAGGGTAACGGCTGAATCAGCCAGTCCTTGCTCTGGGTCACCGTTTATCGCATTTTTATCTGAGCCTTTTTTCTCATCAATATCATGAGCATTAGTAAGCTCTTTGGTAAAATTTAAGGCCGCTTGCTCAGTCTCATCTTTATAACTAACCTTCAGGGCATTTGCGCCTTCTGTCGCTGCTTCAAAGGTTTCAGCAACTACCACGGCAATCGGCTGACCATGATAAAAAATCTCACTAACGCCCTGTGTTGGGGCTTTGGTTTCGCCGCCTTGCTGAGCATTACGCAAAAAGTGCTTGGGATCAGTCACCACTTTGATAATGCCAGGAATATCGTCTAAAGCGCTACTATCGATATTCTTAATCTGACCTCTGGCAATCTTGGCACTGACTAACACACCATAAACTTGATTTTCTCGATAAATCTCTGCCGAATAAGGCGCTTGTCCGCTAACCTTTAATGAGCCGTCGACACGGTTAATGGGTTTACCAACCAAATTGCTTGCCGTTTTGTTAAACAAGGTTTCGACAGGCTCATTCATCATCATTTTTTTGGTGGGTTCTGATGGAAGTACTGAGTCTAGTAATGACATGATTATGCTCCCTCGCCCGCTAAGGCGCGCTGAATAACTTGTTTTAATAGACGGCGTGTCAGTGGTATTTTAAAGTCGTTTTGCCCATGACCTTTGGCTTCTTTTAGTAATAAATCTGCTGCCTGCTCAATAGTATCGTTATCGCCTTTAGTATCCGTTAATAAGGCTTCAACCGCTTCATTACGCCACGGCTGAGTGCCAATACCGCCAAACGCCAAACGTACTGTTTCTAAATCACCTTTATCATTAACATTTATCACGGCAGCGCACGATATCAATGCAAAAGCATAAGAGGCGCGGTCGCGAACTTTGTCATAAGTGTGGCTGCCTTTTATAGGCGCTGGCAGGACTACATGCGTAATAAGCTCGCCAGACTCTAAAACAGTTTCGATATTAGGCGTGTCTTTTGGCAGGCAATAAAAGTCTTTGATCGCAATGTTGCGTTTACTACCATCCGCTTTAATCGTTTCAATTGTCGCATCGAGTAAACGCATCGCAACAGCCATATCGGAGGGGTGCTGAGCAATACAAGCGTCGCTCGTACCCAATATGGCAAGGGTGCGGTTCTCGCCATTGATAGCCGGACAACCAGTACCAGGATTGCGCTTATTACAAGGACTGTCAGTCTGATAAAAGTAATAGCAACGGGTACGCTGTAAAAAATTGCCGCCCGTGGTGGCTTTATTACGCAGTTGCCCAGTCGCGCCAGCCAGTATCGCTCGTGATAATATCGGATAATTGGCAATCACTTGCGGATGCGCTGCCAAATCGCTATTAGTTACCAGCGTACCGATACGTAGCCCACCGTCATTAGTCGTTTCTACTTGCTGTAGTTCTAAGCGAGTCACATCGACCAGCTTGATAGGGGTTTCAATCTCTAGCTTCATTAAATCTAATAAATTGGTGCCACCTGCAATAAACGAAGCCTCTTTTGGACTGGCCGAAATCGCGGCGTGTTCGGGTGCATCAGCACGGATATATTCAAAGCGTTTCATGAACGATCTCCTGCTACAGTCATACTGGCTTTATTTTGCGACGGCTTGCTGAGCTGCGCTTCACTAGGCGGCGGCGACCAAATACCGCTGACATCCGAGCCTTTCGTTATCGTCGCTTTCGAAGCAGTTTTACCTTTTATCTCATTCTCCAAAACCTGCGAGATAGCATTAATAATATTTGGATAGGCAGAACAGCGACAAATATTACCGCTCATACGCTCAGAGATTTCTTGTACCAACAGACCATCAGGATTTTGCAAATCGGTCGTCACATAGCTTGGCCAGTTTTGTTTAATCTCCTCTATCAAAGCAGTCGCCGAACATATTTGCCCAGGCGTACAGTAACCGCACTGGAAAGCATCGTGGTCTTTAAAGGCTTGTTGTAATTCTGAAAGCGATTCCGGCAAGCCAATCCCTTCGATCGTCGTAATCTCATCACCGTCATGCATGACTGCAAGTGTCAGACAAGAATTAACCCGTCGTCCATTAATGAGCATGGTACAGGCACCACATTGACCGTGGTCGCAGCCTTTTTTTGGTCCAGTAATTTGCAGATGCTGACGACAGAGATCGAGCAATGTCGTGCGTGGGTCAAGATTATCGAGCTGATAATCCTGCTTATTAATTGATAACGTCAAAGTAGACATGCTGGCTTCTCGCTGGCAGAAAAACATAAAAGAGATAAAATAAACGCCCGTTAAAATAGCGCTAACCGATTTATTATGTCTTATTAAAAATGTCGATTTGTTTTTACTTTGTAGTCATTGCAGGGTAGTTTTTTAACCAGACCTAGGTTTATAAAAATTTCTCTTGAGTCATATTGATAATAATTAAAGGCACAGTACGTTGGTAACTTAGCGCACATTGTAATCGCTGCATCTTTAACCTAGTATTAATGAACTTAGCGTTTATCAAAGAAGCGTTAATAACTATTTAGACAATAAACGCCAAAAAAACATGTAAACATAAATAATAAATTAGGTAGAAAAATATGAATCAGTTAAAAAAACCACTCCGCATAGACATTGTCTCAGATGTGGTTTGTCCTTGGTGTGTCGTCGGGTATAAACAACTCGCAGAAGCACTTAAGAAGACCAATACTGCCCATGAGATACACTGGCATCCGTTTGAGCTAAACCCTAACATGCCAAGCGAGGGTCAAAACATGCGTGAACATATCACAGAAAAATATGGCTCAAGTAAAGCGGAGTCAGACGCCAGCCGCGCTCAAATAACAAAGGTAGGTTCTGATGTCGGCTTTGAGTTTAATTTTACTGATGAGCTGCGTATGCACAATACCTTTAATTTGCATCAGCTTTTGCACTGGGCTGAGCAGCAAGGGCGCATGCATGAGTTGAAGCAGGCGTTATTTACCGCGCACTTTACCGATAATAGGAATATCTCTGATATCGAAGTGCTTGCTGATATTGCCGCTGAGGCTGGACTCAATCGCGAGGAAGCACTGGCAGTTTTAGAAGACCAACGCTTTGCCAATGATGTACGTGAGGTAGAGCAGCATTGGCAGCGGCAAGGTATTCAAAGCGTCCCTGCAATCATTTTTAATGAGCAGCACTTGGTTAGCGGCGCGCAAGGCGTAGAAAATTATGTCAATATTTTAGAGCAATTAGCCAATATGCAAGATTAAATCAATATTTTTAGTAGGATTATTTATATGAGCAAAGATAAACTGATGACATTGTCAGATGAGGCGGAAGTCCTCGTTTTAGACGAGTTAAGGGTTTATATGAGTGATGAATTCGATGTCGATATCGGTAACTTACCGGCTAAGTTCTTATTGGATTTTATCATCGAAAAGATAGGCCCGCATTTATACAATCAAATGATTGATGATAATGAACCTTGGTTGTACGATAGGTTTACGGCTATCTTAGAAGATATGCATAGCTTTAAAAAAGACTAGAGCATATTGCTAAGGTAATTTCCTCAAAATTTCGGCATCATGATAAATATATTAAAGCTGCCTTTTCAGCTCAACTTTTAAAATGACTCTGCTAAAATACAAAATGCTGCGTCCATTAGGCGCAGCATTTTTATATTTAAAAAACTAATAATGAGTATTATAGCTTAAGCATCAAAGTGAATAACCGTACGGATACTCTCGCCTTTGTGCATTAAGTCGAAAGCTTCGTTGATGTCTTCTAATGGCATAGTGTGGGTAATAAAGTCTTGCAGTGGAATCTCGCCAGCTAGGTAGCGCTCTACATAACCTGGTAATTCTGAACGACCTTTTACACCACCAAATGCCGAACCGCGCCAGACGCGACCGGTCACTAGCTGGAATGGACGGGTAGAAATCTCTTGTCCAGCACCCGCCACACCGATGATGACCGACTCGCCCCAACCTTTATGGCAGCACTCAAGCGCTGAACGCATGACATCGACGTTACCGATACATTCAAAAGAATAATCAACACCGCCATCGGTCAATTCAACGATGACATCTTGAATGGGTTTGTCATAATCTTTTGGATTGATGCAATCAGTCGCGCCAAGCTTTTTGGCTAGCTCAAACTTACTCTCATTGATATCAATGGCAATGATACGGCTGGCTTTTGCCATTGCTGCACCGATGACTGCTGATAAACCAATGCCGCCTAAACCAAAGATAGCGACTGTTGCGCCCTCTTCGACTTTTGCGGTATTCATGACCGCGCCCATTCCAGTGGTAACACCGCAACCAAGTAAGCAAACTTCTTCTAATGGCGCTGCCTTATTGACTTTCGCTAAAGAAATTTCTGGCAAAACCGTATATTCAGAAAAAGTTGAGCAGCCCATATAATGATAGATTGGCTCACCATCTTTATAAAAACGGGTCGTACCATCTGGCATTAAGCCTTTTCCTTGGGTCTCGCGTACGGCAGAGCACAAGTTGGTTTTGCCTGAAGTACACATTTTACAGACGCCACATTCTGCCGTGTATAAAGGAATAACATGATCACCAACCTGCACACTGGTCACGCCTTCGCCAATTTGCTCAACGATACCGCCGCCTTCATGACCCAAAATTGCTGGGAATACGCCTTCTGGATCTTCACCGGATAAGGTAAAAGCATCGGTATGACAAACACCACTGGCAACGATTTTTACCAGTACTTCGCCTTTACGTGGCAACATAACATCCACTTCTTCGATAGATAATGGCTGGTTTGGACCCCAAGCAATGGCGGCTTTAGATTTGATAAATTTATCTGACATCGTTATCTCTCTTTTTAATGTATTTTATTGGTTATTAAACACAGACCTCTTCAGCTTATCTTGCTTGCCGAATGGAGGCAAGCGACAGTTGTAGCAGTCTGTAAAATATTTAATTTTATGCTGACCATTATAGTTTTTTCTATAAGGATAACAATATGCTATATTTGCAAATATCTTTTACACACTGGTAATAATCATGCGCTGGGATGGAATTAGCGAGTTCGTTTACGTGGCAGAATATGAGAGCTTTACGCGCGCTGCAAAAGAGTTGGGCATTTCTACCGCACAAGTCAGTCGTCAGATTAGCGCTTTAGAGAAGCGACTTGATATTAAACTACTCTATCGCACCACGCGCAAAGTATCACTCACCGAAGAAGGACGTGTGTTTTATCAGCATTGTCGCGGGGTGCTCGATGGCTTAGATGCCGCCGAACAAGCTGTCAGTAATTTACAATCAAAACCGCAAGGTAGGATTAAGCTGACCGCACCTGTGACTTATGGTGAGCAGCAACTGTTGCCGCTGATCAATGATTTCATGGTGCAATATAGCGATATCGAAGTGACGGCTTTTTTAAGCAATCAAAAGATTGACTTGATTGAAGGCGGTTATGATTTAGCGATTCGTATTGGTAAATTAAACGACTCAACGATGATGGCAAAAAAACTCAGCCATCGCACCAACTTTGTCTGTGCTTCTCCTGCTTATTTGAATAAATATGGTATTCCAAAAACTCTAAACGAGCTGAGTACACATAACTGTTTACTTGGCACTCACAACTATTGGCGTTTTATAGAGACTGGGGAAGCATCTGGTAAAGAAAGAAATCTGCGCGTTTTTGGTAGCGTACAATATAATAGCGGTTATGGTTTAGTCGATGCTGCTTTAAAAGGCTTAGGTATCGTCCAGTTACCTGATTATTATGTGCAAAAACATTTAGAATCCGGTCAGCTCATTAGCTTATTGGACAAATATAGAGAACCCGAAGAAGGTATTTGGGCTATCTATCCGCATAACCGTCATTTATCGCCAAAGATTAGACTACTTGTCGATTATCTAGCAGAGCGTTTGGATTAATGCAGTAAGAACAAAGCGTTTTTATCCGTTAATTTAAGTCTTTACTGAGAAAAGTCGGACAGCGCTATTTGTTCATATAACTCTACTTTCAACTTCTTTGCACACTCGATAATCTTTTTACGATTGGCAGGGATAGCACCGTGCTCGATCGCTGTTTCGCGCATTTGTACCGTGACGTCATAGTGAGGATAGCTGGCGTTTCGATGGAATAAGCGCTCATCTACATCAATCAACGCCGCAAACTCATGTAACTCTTGCAAAGTATCCGCCAGCATGTGGCACCACTTATAGCCTTTAAATTCTATCTGCATAAAATCTACATATATCGCCATATAGCAGCTCCTTTTATTCCTTCTATAAAACATTTTAAATCGTTTTTTTTACTCTAGTACATTTGCTATTAGCTAATCTATTTAGCATTGGTAAATGAGTCTTAGTAAATAAACGGTGCTGAATGAGAATTTACTATCAAACACAACTCATTTTCTTATGGCAAATTTTAACTGTTTGTAGGGATAGGAAATACTTTGTCATAAACCCAGTTGTAGATAAAGGCATAGATGAGATAAAAAGTCGCCATCGCGATATCCATCTTAAACGCTTCCCAAAGGCTGATATTTAAATACCAGGCGATGACAGGTAGAAATAATAACAACAATCCACCTTCAAATAACAACGCATGTAGCACGCGTATCAGAACTGTTTTTTGCACCGCACCGCGTAACCTGAGCATGGCACGGTCAAACAAAATATTATAAAAGTAGTTCCAAAATGTGGCGACGATAGAGCCGACCAACGCCATAACTCCCATCAGATGTAGCTCAAAACCAAATACTAAGCTTGCTAGGGGGGCAAAGATAAGCAGACCTATAATCTCAAACCCTAAGGCGTGGCGAATCCGGTCTTTTTTGTTACGCATGAAACTTCCTAATTGATTTGTTTATCGACTTACTTTATTTCTTGAATACTCTATATCACTCGCATTATTTACGTGCCATTATGTTCTGTTTTTACTGGCTAAGACTTTCAATAACTGCCATTAAAGTAATTCACGCACATTTTTCTTTAGCTGTTTGAGCAATTTTTGGTACTCACTATCACGAGTTTCAAGTGTGCTTAAGCGTCCATAGCGTAGCTGGCGATAGTCTTGTTGAATTTGCACAATTTTTGCTTGAGCAGCTTTCGAATCAATAGCGGTTGCCAAACGTTCAAGCCACGCTAACTGTCCTTCATTTTCTGTGCGCGCTAATGATTTATCACTTTTGCCAATACGCTTTGATAATTGCGCAAGTGGCAAGTCTGCTGGGTGCCAGCGTTTGCGGCGACGTTGCCAAATAATAAATACTAAAATAGCCATGACCGTAATAGCACTTATCGCTAACCAAGTAATTTGCTGCATGATTGAGCGGATGTTAAACCACTTTAATAGCGAGTCCGCTTGCTTGTCCTGATCGTAGCCGACGACGTCTTTTTGCCAATAGTAGCTGGCTTGGTCTGATAAGCGCCGTAAGGTTTGTAGCATTTGATACTGCTGATAGCTGATTTGTGCACTAGCGCCATCTCCAAACATGGCTGCCCCTTGCGCTTGTGTCAGTGCATCCATGCCTTGTTCTACCCGTTCAGGCGCTACAAACGCAGTCGGGTCAACACGTACCCAGCCTTGACCCTCAAGCCAAACCTCCGTCCAAGCGTGCGCATCCATCTGCCGTACTTCCCAGACATTGCCGCTACGACTTAGCTCGCCACCTTGATAGCCCGCCACTACTCGCGCCGGAATACCCGCTGCCCGTAGCATAAAGGTAAAGCTTGAAGAGTAATGCTCACAAAACCCTGCTTTAGTCTGAAACAAAAACTCGTCAATACGGTTATTCTTCAGCCGTGGTGGGGATAGCGTATAGCGAAAATCCGTTTGATTAATCCAGCGCTCAATAGCCGCCATATAGCGTACAGGGTCTGAATCTGACTGTGTAAAAAGCTGCTGAGCCAGCGCTCGTGCTTGGGGGTTGCCATCTTTGGGCAATGCAAGATTTAGACGCCGCGACTCATCATTTAAAATAGGGTCAATACGCATGGGCGCAAATTGCAATACATCGTAGCGCAGCTGCTGGGTAACAGGCTGATCTTTTAATAAGGTAAAGTCTGAGGTGATACTGACATCTTGCTGCTGGGCAAAAGGGTAATCAAGTCCAAATAGCCAGTTTTGCTGCGTAGGCTCTAAGATAATCTGATAGCTATTCGGTGCAACTTTTGCTTCATCGGGAACGGTAGCAAATGCATTTTCGATCCAAACCGGCGTTTGTAGTTCAGGTCGCCATTGTCGTTGCTGAGGGCTAGGACGCCAAGTAACCCCATCGAAGTCACTAAACACTAAGCCACGCCAATACAGTTGCTGCTGCGCTGGGCGACTGTCTTTAAATTCTACGCGAAAAGCCAGCTCGGTCGATTGCCCCAAATTGGCAAAGTCGCCGGGGGACATGCTGTCAGAAACACCCGTGGTCGCTTGCTGACCAGATAACTGTACTGACCATAGCGGTGGCAAGCGCGGGAAGAATAAAAACAGCACTAACAACAATGGCAACGCTCCAATGCCTAACATCCCTAAGGTACGCAGACGGCCATCACCGCGAGTATTGCCATCGTCATTTAGCGCAATGAACGCCAATAATACAATGACCACCCCTACTATCACCTCTAGCGTTGTGACAATACCTTGATCCATCAGGAACAGCGCCGCCAGTACAAACAACGATAAGTTGAGCACGACGTAAGCATCACGGCGTTTGTACAATTCCCACAGCTTACTAACAAGACATAGTACTAAAAACGCCACGCCCATATCGAGTCCAAACGCCGTATTATAAGTCAGCCACAGACCTGCTAGCCCTAATAAGAAGCCAAGCATTTGCATGCCTTGATAAACACGTTTTAAATGACGACCTTTTTTGAACTTCACTTTAATACGCGGCAGCTGGGCAGTAATACTAACAACAGCAAAACCCATTAACCATAATGGCAAATGCGCAGCGTGAGGTAAAATAACGATAATTTGAGCGATTAACACCCAATAATAGGCTGGCAATGCCAATAGCTTACGATACCATTTATTATCGGCAGTCATATCCGTATGAGCACTGACATTTTGACCCAATGCTAAGCGCTCAAAGCTGGCTGTAGATGCTTCCACAGATGCTTGTATAGATAGCTTCTTAGAGGAGGGTTTAATTGAGCGTTGAGAGTCGTTCATGGTGCTTTTGCCAACCTTAATAAGCAAGCTTGTGCAAAGCCATCGCCTTCACCCATCGCTGCAGCAGAAGGCGCCTCATTAGCTAAGCGCATTTTAAATGGCACCCCTAGTTGACCCAGTGTCATCGCACCATACGCTAATTGCGCAAGCTTCTGCTCGTGATGTGCCGCTGGCATATCGGCATAATCTAAGGTTTGCTCATGACCGACAGGATCCGCAAAATGCTTGGTAAGCATTCCCTGACCTCGCGCTACATGACCCCAAGATACCCGTGCCAGCGACTCACCTTCGATATAATTATCGAGCCGTTCAAAATCATCTTGACCTTGACGATACTGACCGCCTAATGGCAAATCCTCCAAGCTTACGGTTGAATACTGATCTTGCCAGTCAAATACTTCAGGCTTAGGATAGACCCACGCGGTACGCGCAAAATAGACATATGACCATGCGCGCATGATACCTAAAGGATAAACCGTTTTTATCTTTAATCGCGGTAATTCAAGCTGACCGCGATTAAAGGTTTGAACGGGAAGGTGAATAACATGCTCACCTTGTAGCCGTGTCACCAGCACTGGATACTGATCATCAACGCTAGTTTTGATTTTTTTATTAGCTTTCTTATTCGTTTTTTGGTCAACTTTTTTGTCAGGCTGCTCAAAGCTAAATAATAGCTGCCGCCTTGGTTGTCGGCTGTCACTCTTTAGCTGCAAGGTGACCCAAACAGGAGCGCCCGCTTCTGCCATCGTCACTTCCAGCAGGCGTACTTGTAGCCCTGAGATATGGGCAAAGGTCACATGAAAACTGATGAGCCAAATACTGATGAGATAAAAACATAAGCCCAATACCAAGTTATTGCCATAGTTGATACCAGCAATAAAAGTAATGATTAATAGCACCGCAAACAGCATACCCTCACGGCTAAAAAAGATATAAACGTTACGCAAATTGAGTTTGGCGCTGTCATTTTTGGGCGCGCGCGAAGCAAACCAACGGCTAACTGCTGAGGTGATTGGGTCGGTAAAGGCTTTTGGTAAAAGGCTCATGATTACCCTATCCTCACCATAGAATCGAAAATATCATTGGTATACCGCCACTTCAGCCAAAATACGTTGTGCGATAGTCTGCGTTGCTTGTCCACCAGTTATATGCGCGGGTACAAAGCGCTGACCAAGACGATGATCGGTGACCGCAGCAAATACTGCTTGGACATCTTCAGGAGTCATCTCCATGTGCCCCGATACATAAGCATAAGCCTGTGCGGCACGCTGTAGCGACAGCACACCACGCGGTGATAAACCATGATACTCGTGGCTTGCTCGTGTTTTTGCGACCAGTCTTTGCAGATAGTCCAAAACCACATCCGCGACATAAACTTGCTTGACCCCTTGCTGAGCTAATAAAACCGCCTCTGTATCAAGCACCGCATCCAACTCTTTTAGCAGCTCGCGACGATCCCGACCTTTTAATAGTTCGCGCTCTGCCGCAGGCGATGGATAACCAAGCGACAAACATAATAAGAATCGATCTAACTGCGACTCAGGAAGGGGATATACACCTGCTTGCTGCAATGGATTTTGGGTTGCTATCACAAAGAACGGCTGCGGTAATGGGTAGGTTTGCCCATCTTGGGTCACCTGCCGCTCCTCCATTGCTTCGAGTAAAGCACTTTGGGTCTTAGGACTAGAGCGATTGATCTCATCGGCAAGCAACAGCTGAGTAAAAATAGGACCGCGACGAAACTCAAATTGTAGCTTGCTTTGGTCGTAGATACTCATACCTAAAATATCTGCAGGCAGCATATCATTGGTAAACTGTACACGGCTGAAGCTTAGCCCTAATAATTGTGCCAATCCTTGCGCTAAGGTGGTTTTACCCATACCCGGTAAATCTTGCAACAGTAAATGCCCACCAGCGAAGATGCCACTGAGCGCAAGCTTGACCACCTGTGGTTTATCCAGCACGATGTGATTTAATTGTGCCATTAACTGGGCGATTTTTTGCTGATTATGCCGATAGTCGGTAGCTGCATGGGTCATGGTAAATTACTGGCTCATTTTTTATAGGGATAATGATTGGAAGTTAATTTGCATTATCTTCACCTATCGGCGCAGCAGCCCGAAGGGTGGACAAGTAAGCAATCACGTCAGCACGCTCTTTAGCATCGGGCATGGGATCTGCTAGCATTTTTGAATCTGGCATGGTTTTTTCAGCATCGGCGATATACGGGTCAAGCGTCTTAGCATCCCATACCCAACCTGAGGTTTGCAAGCCTTCACTATAAGTATAATCTGCTAGCTCCGCCGCTTGTGCACCATAAATATTCATCAGCTGTGGGCCTTTTTTATTCAGACCTGGGTTTAGCTGATGACATTGACTACAAGCGTCTTTATATATTAGAGCGCCGTTATCAGCATCACCTTCTGTATATAGTGGCAGCGTAACAGGCGCACGATAATCAGGAGGCGTACGCTCACAAGCAGCAAGCAATAAAACAGCAGCAAATACGCCGCCCAGTTGATATTTATTAATCATAGACATGTTGTTGTAATCTTTAATTGAGGGGCATTGGCTATGTATGCGTCCACATCAACTATAATGCAATGCAAATAGTGATGGACATACATAGCCGTACGTAGACAATAAACGAATTATTGCTGATGAGAATAAAATAAGATAAAAAAACAGTTTATTAATATTTAAAAAGCGACAGTCGATTCACTTTAAAAGCGAGGCTGTGCTGCTGGTATAAATGGTCTTAAGCTTAAGTCTCGCTAGATACTTTTATGGTATTACTAGGCGCTTCTAGATAATAGCCTTGCAGGTAGCGCGCACCCACACTCCATGCAACGGACATGGTCGCAGCATCCTCAATATAAGGCATCAATACATCGACTTTAATCTCATTGGTGCGGACGATAAGCGATTTGACCGTTTCTAGATTTTCGGCTGCATCAATTCCTTCTATATAGCTACGGGCTAAACGCACCATATCGGGCTGCACAAAATTGGCAAGCTCAATCGACTTCGCAGATGAGCCAAAATTATTGATACCAAGTTGACAGCTCACTTGGTTGAGCGCTGAAAACTGAGATTTCGCCACCGTTAAATGATCGGCGATATCTTTTTCATTGAACTGTAACGTCAAGGCGCCAGCTTTACCACCGACTGCATTGATCAACTGACTGGCGACACTGGGTAGCTTTTTATCAATCAAGGAAGCACTGGTCAACTGTACTAGCAACCGCGCTTCAGGATGTGATTTACGTACTTCATTGATTTTTTTACAGGCGTTAATCAGTATCCAGCGGTCAATTTTTTCAAGCAGTTCGTGGGATTTGGCAACCGCCATAAACTGGTCGGGCGTCAATACGGTATTGTCCGCATCAGCCAGTGGTAGCTGTAGATACACTTCAAATAAGTCGCTACGATCATTATTAATGTCATATATTGGCTGGAATAACAATTCAAAGCGATTATTGGTAATCGCATCGACCAGAGATTCTGCAAGCGCATGATCGTCACTATTGGCATGTTCGCTAGCATCGTACAGATGATACTTGCCACCATGATTGGATGTCTCAATCATAATTTGACTGATGGCATCCATCGCCCGCTCAAGCAACACTCTCGGCTCAGGAGTGTTTTTTTCAATTTTAACGATAGCAATACTTGCCGTAGTATTGGTTGTACGCTTATCAACTTCGATAAACATCTTGCTGATATTCAAACCAATTTGTTCAGCCAGCTTCTCAAGCTCTACCGTTGTTCGATTTTCTACTAAGACGGTAAATGCGGTATCACTAAAACGGCTCACATGACCATCTGCCACGAGCTCATCTAACGCCTGAGCGACTTGTTTAACCGTACTATCAATACCTTGCAGACCCAAACTGCTTCTAATTTTACCAATATTATCGAGCTGAACATATAAAAGACCCGCCGTCAAAGAGCCCAGTCTTGCTTGCTGATATAATTCTGTCAACTGCTCTTCAAAGCCGCGGCGGTTATCAATGCCTGTTAAGCTGTCTTTACGCTCAGCCTCAGCCAAACGTTTGGCAACGTCAGCGCTGTTACTGTGATTTTGTTGAATGATAATCTGGGTAACCGGTTCGCCATCTAGTGTCGCGACGGCCAACTGTAGCTTTGCCTCAAACGTACTACCGTCAGTACGCCGACTCTCAAAATTAAACTCTACGTCTTTACGGCTGCCTTTATCAAATTGACGTAAAAACTGTTTGAAGCCTTTGACGTTGTCGCCACCTGCAATCAAATCAATAATAGGTATGCCAATGATGTCGTTCATTGCCTCAAAACCAAATAACTGCAGATACGGATCATTGGCGAAAATATGAATACCTTGATCGATATAAGCGACTGCACTTTTGGAATTTTTAATCAGTACATTTGCCCGTTGTTCTGCCTCAGACAGCACATGACGCAAGGCTTTAAGTTGGCGGCGACTACGTAAATTATCATGCTGCAAACAAATTGCCATGACGACAGGCATCTCTTGGTCAACGCAAAGTGCTTTGACCATCGTGCCACTCACGACAGCAGGAAGCCCTTCTTCATTATGCGCGGTGGCTGCCGTTTCTTTGTTAATCAAGCAAATTAAGGGTAAGTCAATACTTTGTTCTTGGATGATGCCAACCACATCAGTAAAGCTCATATCGTACGCTTGACCAAAAACCAACACATCCCATGACTGTCGTAGCGATTTTAACAACTCGTCTTTATCATCCAAAAAACCTAAGTTTACACTGTCATAGTACGAACCTAACAAGTGTACGAGTCGCTCAGCATAAAGCTGGTCGTCATCGATAACCAATAAGTTTAAGATGGACTGAGTACGCATAGAAAGCCTTTTTAATCTGATAAAATGATTTAATGGGTCGTCGCATGGCGACAGCCAATACACAAAAGAACAACAGCGTCGCCATTATAAACAATAATTTAACCGACTGCTGCTTAACTTACAATGGCAATTATTAAATAATATGAATCAATGATGATGCTTTAAAGCGCCAGTTAAATTTATATGGTCGCGCCTATACCTATACCTGCATATTGGTAGCGATGAAATTTATACCAATTAAGCTTGCACCACTTCATATTGACTAAACTCATCAGTCGTCATTAAGCTACGTATTAAGCGCAAAGATTTTTGTTTATCCTTGATACGCATCATGACTTTATCACCCGTCTGGAAACGAGAGGTCGGTAATAATAAACTATCAGCAGTTTGTAGACACTCATCGCCTCCGACGATGAACGCTGGCACAAAATGCCGACTGCGAGCCCCTCTATCCTGTAGACGAATCCCGCAGGCGATGAGCTTGTGCCCAAGGACTTGCCATTCCAGCTCGGGTTTTTCGGTATCCAAAGTGAGCCAGCGCACGACCCCAACTGACCAATTAGGAGAGTTAGAAATATCAGGACGACATAATAGAAAAAGACTCATTAGTCGTAATGGTGGCGGTGTGATAGAAACAAGCATGTCATTTTCATCACTAAAATTCGGCTCATCTGAATCAGATAGCAGGCGTAGCGTACGAAAGTGCGACAACTCATTATCACGATCAAAAATTTCGACCGCCACCTCTTTACTGGCAGATTGCTTTTTCGGCAAAGTATCATAGCGAGGCTGCTGATGTTTTGGCAGCGTTTTAGCTTCAATCAGGCTTGTTAGGCTCTGTGCGTTACTAATACGGTAATGAATCTCATTAAACCCAGTCATGACTTGCGCATTTTGTTTTGCACTATATTTAATAGGTAGCGTGAGCTTTGGTTGAATATAACGATAGCTTAACGCCATCGAGATATGATTAGTTAAACAATACTCCACCCCGACTCTACCTACATCGCTTAATTCTTCAATACGCGATTTTAAATAGCTAATCATAGGCGCAAGTTCTATAAACAAGCACGCATGATGCGCGTCGTAAGGGTTAATACTAGAATGGGCAGTCAAATAAGTCGGCGGCTCTTTACTATACAAATTTACAAACACTCGTGTTGCCGTACGCGGCTCTATGGTTGCGACCAGATGTTCATTCCACTGCGGTAGTAAACGCTGTACCAATAAAACATGAGATCGACGCATCGCTCGTACATTTAATAAGCTGTGCAAGCATATTTGACAATATAATTGATGGATAGTATCAGCGCGATTAGTCACAATATGGACACTCAAATCGGTATCAACTGCCTGCTGCTGATAAGCCACGCGGTATAGCTGATTGATGTTAGACCATATATATGGCAATGGCTTTTGATAGCACAGTGCGTCTTCAAACAGCAATTTTTGATACATCAGTAGCGTTTGATAAATGGCAATCGCTAAAGTGATAGGCGACGATCTTTCGCTGGTAAAATAGCGCTGCCAAAGACTGCTTGAAGGTTGCTGCTGCTTGTCATTTAAAAAAGCAGTTTCGCGATGTATGACACCGTTGAACGCCATAACTATTAAATAATACAGCGACTTCACTTGAGCAACATAACCAAGCTGAGCGACATTAAAAGCTTTTGTCTCATAGATATAATACTGGCGTAACGTTGCAATCAATTGATTGGCAGCGTCAATCACAATACTGGTTAATGTCAAACGTTGCCGATCATCTATAGTAGCCACACGCAACTCGGCCAGCACTCGTTCTATTTGCTCTGCTTGCTGAATTTCTGTTTGCGCGGGCAGTAGTGCCGCCCATTTACGCAGGTGCGGCTCATTGCTGCTCACAGAATTATTTAACGTCTGTACTAAGGGTGTATCAGCTGCTAAAAATGCTTGGAACGTCGATAAATTTACCATTACTATCCTTAGTAAATTGCACAAATTATTCATAGGTATGTATGGATTCATTCTTAAATATGAATATTAATCTCATACATGACCATTCACTGACCTATTTATGCTTGGTTAATTAGGCATTGTTGATTAGTTACTTTTATTCACTCTTTGTTTGCTAAAATTTTAATACATCATATTGCCCACTTTACATAGCGTTGTAAATATTAATCGGCACCTTAAAAGGTTTGTTTGGCAACTCCCTGACCAATTTAGGGACTAGATAGCCGGGCAATTCTGCCAATAATGACCAATAAAGCTCAATTGCTGAGCGCTCGTCACTGTCAAAATGGGCGGCACCGGCAACTTTATCTAGCAGATGTAAATAATAAGGCAGTACGCCCGCCGTAAATAAGCGTTGACTTAACATCGTTTGCGCAGCAACGCTATCATTAATATCCTTTAAAAGTACTGCTTGATTTAATAAGGTAATTCCAGCAGCTCGAGCACGTTGTAAATACTCTGCGGTGAGCACATCTATCTCATTGGCATGGTTACAATGAATCACCATCACAATTTGACAGCGGCTTTGTGACAAACGCTCTAATAGCGCATCGTCCAGCCTTGCTGGAATCACCAATGGCAAACGGGTATGTATTCGAATGGTTGTCAGTTGCGCAATCGCCTCCAAAGTCTCTAGCCAAGCAAATAGACGTCTATTGGTCACATTTAACGGGTCGCCACCACTCAAAATTACCTCGTTAATCTCAGGATGGTTGCTGATATAATCGATGATGCTTTGTTTTGCACTAGCCGTTGGCATATTGGCACTATAGTCAAAATGCTGACGAAAGCAGTAACGACAATGAATCGCACAAGCACCAGTAATCGTTAACAACACTCTTGATTGATATTTATGCAGTAAGCCTTTGACCGGATTATGGGCGTTTTCCGCTAACGGATCTGCCACATAGCCAGTGACTGCGATTTGCTCTTTTTGATTGGGCAATACTTGTCTTAACAAAGGATCATTACGATCACCGACTGTCATTTTTGCCACAAAAGCACGCGGCACTCGTAGCTCAAAATGCTCAGGCACATAGACCTCTGCGCGCAGTGATTCAAGCTTTAATATGTCAAGCAGCTCATCAATAGAGGTGATGGCTTCGGATAATTGCGTTTGCCAGTTTTTTTGTGTGATTAAATGGTTTATCATGACAACCTAATACCTGTAGCCAAAAGTCGATATTATACGCTCTTAGTGCGTAGCCTATCAAAGCATACGACCTATCCTTTAAACACTGAGGGAGATAATGACTTTTAGCACTACTTTATCACTACAAGTTTAATATCCAATTCTCGTTGACAATATTTATAATCCTTACTCATAAACCTTTATTCATAAACACTTATTCATAAACACTTATTCATAAACACTTAGGAGTCTTCCGTGGCAAGTTTTTCTACCAATGAATTTAAAGCTGGTCTCAAAGTCATGCTTGATGGCAATCCTTACTCCATCCTCGAAAATGAGTTCGTCAAACCGGGTAAAGGACAAGCCTTTAACCGCGTCAAAATGCGCAATCTACGCAGTGGCAGACAGCTCGAGCAGACTTTCAAATCAGGCGAGAGCTTAGAGGCGGCAGATGTTATAGATACTGAAATGAACTATCTGTACAACGATGGTGAGTTTTGGCACTTTATGCATCCTGAGAGTTTTGAGCAGCTGCAAGCAGATAAAACGGCTGTTAGTGATGCGGTAAAATGGTTAAAAGACAACAGTAACGCCCTATGCGTGATTACTTTGTTTAATGGTGTGCCGTTATCAATTACTCCGCCGAACTTCGTTGAGTTGCAAATTACCGAAACGGATCCTGGCTTACGCGGCGATACCTCAGGTGGCGGCGGCAAACCTGCAACGTTAGAAACGGGTGCCGTGGTTCGTGTACCATTATTTGTACAGCAAGGTGAAATAGTCCGTGTCGATACCCGTACCGGTGATTACCAAACGCGCGTCAGCTGATAGATTTTATTCGTTATCAGATTAGTAAAAAAGCTTAACCACTCATAGAATGGTTAAGCTTTTTTAATGACTTATGATTGGCTATTTTAAACGGCAATCTACTCTTCTGACGACCGCTTATGCATCAGCCAATACTGTACCAACGCATTGAGTTGCTCTTGCTTGAATGGCTTGGTGCAATAATCCTGCATACCAACATCGAGGTATTTTTTGCGTTCGCCATCCATCGCATTGGCGGTTAAAGCGATAATTGGTGGTAATGTTTGCGGATCATAAAGCTCATGCAGTTTAATGGTTGCCTGTACGCCATCCATAATTGGCATATGATGATCCATCAAAATGACATCATAAATTTCAGGGTTCAAGGCAAAAATCTCGATCGCTTGTTGCCCATCAGTCACATGAGTGACGGTATGACCACTATTATTGAGTGCTTTTTTGGCGATCATGGCGTTGACACTATCATCTTCGACCAATAAGATATGACCGATAAGATCGTCACTGGGTATTGTCATGGCAAAGTCATTAGAATCTTGCCATGTCTCATAGCTTTCCTCATCAATAGGTGGCAATGGTAATAATACCCTAAAAGTAGTACCGAAACCGACCGTACTATCTACTTCAATATAGCCACCCATTAAACCAACCAAAGATTTACAAACAGACAATCCGAGTCCTGTACCACCATAAAGGCGATGGGTAGATTTATCTGCTTGATCATAAGCATCAAATATCGCATCCAATGACTCCGGCTTAATACCTACACCCGTATCTGTGACCTCAATACACAGCGTCATATCTTTATGAGCAACCAAATTAACATCATCAGCCACGCCATAAATGCCGTGCTCTACGCTACTGTTTTGACCTTTCATAGCATTGTGACCCATAGCACTGTAGCAATCATCGCCATCTTCACAAGGATTGTGTGGCATATGCTTAACATCAATCGTCACGCGACCGCCTTCACGGGTAAATTTAATGGCATTATTAACCAGATTTACCATGACTTGTTTGAGCCGTACCGGATCCCCTTTGACATAAGGCGATAATGATTCGGTATAATGATAATCTAAAATTAAGCTACGCTGACGGGCTTTGATCGCAAATAAGTTAACAACCTCATTACATAAACTCGATAAGTTCATCGGAATAGAATCGATGGTCATTTTGCCCGCTTCGACTTTCGATAAATCTAAAATACCGTTGATAATGGCGAGCAAATGCTCGTTTGAGACTTTTATATTATGGACATACTCTTGTTGTTCAGCGCTAAGCTCAGTTTCACTCAACATCTCAACCATACCAATAATGCCATTCATTGGCGTCCGTATTTCATGGCTCATATTGGCCAAAAACTCTGATTTCATCTCATTGGCATGCTTAGCATTACGTTGCTGATCTTGTAGTTGTAAAGCATCGGCAGCCATCACCGCAAACTGCGTTAATATTTTTGCTTGCTCGTCACTAAAGTCATGATGAGGTTGCATATCCATCAAACACAGAGAGCCCAGACGATAGGTTTTACCATCTTCTTGCATGATGATGGGAGCGCCGGCATAAAACCTCAGATGAGGTGACTCTGTAATCAATGGGTTTTGGCTAAAACGGCTGTCTTTTGTTAAATCTGGTACCACAAAAACCTCATTAGAGAGCACCGTATAATTACAAATAGCAACTTTGCGCACCGTCGTACAAACACCGCCAAGTCCATGGACAGATTTTAGATACTGAGTTTCCTCATCCATAAAGGTAATGGCAACCACAGGCATATTAAAAAACAGTTTCGCCAGCTGCGTTAAGCGCGCAAAAGCAGGCTCTTCATTAGTATTGAGTACCTGATATTTTTTAAGCTTATTGATACGCTCAACTTCATCTATTGCGATGGGATAACTATTCTCTAGCAAGTTGGATGTAGACAAGATGGACTCCATTAATTCATATCAGACGCTTGGCTTAACAGCCGCCTGCTTGAGCAATAATTGTAATGCCTCACTCACCATAAGCATTGCTACTACCGAGGTGACGACTACGGCCGAACCATAACCACCACAGTGCAAACCACCTGTCTGACTGCTTTTGTCTACCCGCGGTGGTTCTATCGAATAGACACACTTGATACCAAATTTTTCTTTTAAAGCACTATTAATGCCTTTTTCATGGCGTAATTTATTACGTAGTTTAGCAAGTAGTGGATCTTGATAGCTATCGCGTAAATCGCCGATTCTAATTTGGCTTGGGTCTATCTTACCGCCCGCCCCACCTGCGCAGACCAGTTTTAATTTGTTAAACCGGCAATGCAGCGCAATGGCAAGTTTGGCATTCATATCATCAACACAATCTAAAATCACAATCGGACTGTTTTGCGCAGCAGCCTTGGCTTCCTCACGACTGGGTAATAGTGTGGCTACATTTTCAACGGTCAAGAAGTCATCAATCAAATGCAGCGTTACTTTTGGATTGATCTCACGGATACGCGTCGCCATCGCCGCAATTTTACTTTGCCCAAAAGTGCTATCTAAAGCAGGCAGCTGCCGATTGACGTTAGAGGCAACCAATATATCCAAATCAATCAACGTAATGTTACCCACTGCCGTTCGAGACAAGGCTTCTGCTGCCCAAGAACCTACCCCGCCAACACCAATCACATAAACATGCGCTGCGGCAAATGTATCCACTGCTGAAACGCCATACAGCGTCTTTGTGCCTTTAAAACGGCGCTCATACTGCTCATCTGCATCATCTAACATCTGTGATTCTTCAATATCAGATTGCTGTTGTGCAGTAGTATTCGGCTGGTTAATGGTTTGCTGCCATTGCATATCTTCAGTCATAACAGGTTAAAGGCTCTTTTAAAGAATTTCATTGTTTATTCATCAGCTTATTAATGAGTATGAGCTAATTTTTTAGGTTGGATAACGCCATTTCATTTGTAGAGCTGTGCAACTATTGTGCCACAATTGCTGAGCAAGAGTAGATGGCTGCACCTCAAGTAACTCACTCAGAGTTAGTAACACATAAGATAAATTAGCAGGGACGTTTCTATTATGAGCAGGCGTATCACCCCATTCATTATCTGGGCTTTGTCCGAGTGCTGACGCATTACCGTATAAAGTGCTGTCTAAGGTGTTATCTGAAGTCTGGCACATAATAGGTGTCATATCTGGACAGTCAGTTTCAATGACCAAACATTCAATACCATAACTATCAACAGCTGCCTGAATAGCAAGGCGCAACTTTTTCGCATTGGGATTGGTTATTTGCCCAGTAACGCCAAGCTTAAAACCTAATTTCGCAAACGCTTTGGCTTCTTGCATACCACCACTGAAGCTATGCGCAATACCACCCAGCTTATGTGCGTCATAAGCATGAGCTTTTAGTAACGCTAACGCTTCAGCATGGGCTTTACGAATATGGAGCATGACCGGTAGCTGATGAGCTACTGCCATATCCAGCTGAGCATTAAAAAAACGCTGTTGTTTGGCAATCATTTCAGGCTGCTTCATGACATCCGTAAAACTATCTAAACCGATTTCACCGATGGCCAGCGGACGCTTGTCATTGAGCATCTGCGCCATCTTCTCTAAATGCGCTTCAGTATGCTGCTCGATATAAAAAGGATGCAAGCCTAACGCAATATGCGCCTTGGGAAGTGACTGTTTTTGGTTGTCATCCTTCCCTATAATGGCTGGCAGTTCTTCATTTAGGAGTAATCCCTTATTTAATAATTTCTCAGTTTCGTATAGCCGATCGAAATGTCGATGTAAATAACCGACTAATACCAGATGACGTATCCCCTGATCATAAGCAAGATGTGCCTGCTCGCTTCTATCAGAATCAAACACAGGTGCGTCGAAATGAGTATGTGTGTCAATTAGAGGGAAAATAGGAGGTAGCGTCTCATCATCGATAAAGGATGCCCTAATAGCAGTCATCAATAGACTCCAAAATTAATAATTGGTACAACAACTTTTCTTTTTAAATAATGAGCTTTAAAGCGTTAGTTTTAAAAAACCATCTTTAAACGATAAGCTTTCGTAATCTCTAAACAGATAGATTCTCTACTTTAAAGCGCATTTATTTTGACTATTAATTTTAATCGCCCGCTTTAACCGCTATCTTTATTCTTAGCTTTATTCGACAACGCTCTATCTGCCTTTTTACTACTGCGCCGCGGAACGAGTAATAGAATAATGCCAGCTGCGCTTAAGGTAAGCCACTTTTTTTTATTGGTAGATACTGTCATTGTGTTTGCCTTTTTAAATGAGTAGGCTGTGACTTTATAATTATAATTATATCAATATTTATGCATTGCTATAAGCAGTGCTGTAATTAAAAGCCTGATACACATAGGTTATCTGTTTTTATTGTACTCGTATACGAAACGCACTGTGTTTATCTGTGTTAACAATACGCAAGCTAATGTACAGTATATTTATTACACCGTACATTTGGCTATGATAACCACTTAGAATTCGTATTTTACGGTATGCTTTGACAGGCTTTTAACAAAGTGAATAAAAGCCATTAACGATTTAATGGATAGGTAGTGATACCACTGCTTGGACTATCGACTCTCGTAAAACCTTGCGACGTCGATTTCGGTGTTTGATCGCGCTTAGGAATAAGGGGATTGAGTGGCATCAATTCATAATCTGCACTGACGCTACCATTCCAACCTTCCGTCCCGCTTAATGGCAGCTGTTTAATCGTACCGTTTTTATCGATGACCAGCTGGAGCACACGCATTTGGTTATATTTACGCTCTGTAACGCTGGCTACTGCGCCGCCATCACGTAAAATAGTCGGTTGTAAAAATATGATCAAGTTACTCTTTTGGGTGTTGTCATTGTCCGAGCGGAACAATCGACCGATGAGGGGTACATTACCCAGACCTGGGACTTTCTGTTGGCGCGTAGTAGAGTTATCACGCATCAAACCACCTAAAGCAATAGTCTGCTGATCGTCTGCCAAAATGGTGGTATTAATCAAGCTTTTATTGGTGATAAGACCACTGGCGTTTCCAGCACTGCCTGGTACAACTGACGAAACCTCTTGTGAGACCTCCAACCGTACAGTGCCGTTTTCACCAATATGTGGGATGACGTTTAGATTAATACCAATATCTTGGCGATCAATCGTCTGAAATGGATTAGTCGAAGAGTCACTACCAGTGGTATAAGAACCTGTGACAAAAGGCACGTTCTGGCCCACTAAAATACTGGCTTTTTCGTTGTCCAACGTCAAAATCGAGGGCATAGACAGCAGATTGGCACTGGTTGAAGAATCAAGCGCCTGTAAGATAGCCCCATAAAACTGTGCATTACCTTGGCTGTCTTTACTACTACTGCCAATACCAACCAAAGCACCAACGATAGAGCTGGCAGCAGCACTAATAGCTCCTCCTCCTCCTAACGCTGCTGCTGCCAGGCTGGTTGCACTCGCGCCGACATTGTTAAAGTTGACCACGCCATAGCCACTATTGGCATTACCTAGCGCCCATTGCACCCCAAGCTGAGTGGCATCATCGCCTGAAACCTCGACAATTGCAGCTTGAATCAAGACCTGAGCGCGGCGACTATCCAACTGATTAACAGCATCTTCAATTTCAAACATTAGCTCAGGTGCCGCATTGACGATGACGGCGTTCTGAGTTTCATCAGCGATGATACTAAAGGGTCGACCACCGACACCTGTACTTGCACCACCTGAACTACTATTCGATAAAGCTGCGGTACTTGTATTACCCACACTGTTACTACCAACACTACCGTTAGCACCGCTATTTAGCGTCGATCCTGTCGTGGCGGCATCGTTCAATGACGCAGATTCTAATGTTGACGAAGCGCCGGCGCTATTGATAGATTGGCTAGCAAGTAGGCCGCGAAGCATTTCTGCAATATGACCGGCGCTGGCATATTTTAAGCGGAAGACACGTAGACCACTCAAACGCCTTGTAGGTGTAGTATCCAACTGATTGACCATCTCTAGAACTTTAGCAATCATCTCAGGGCTGCCTTTAACCAGCAGTCTATCGCTAGCCGTGTCAGCGATGACCTTAAGCTGATTGTTGCCGCCTTGGGCTTGCCCGCTACCAGCGCTCGCAACCAGCGCGCTAATCAACTCCATCATACGCTCGGCATCGACATGACGTAGTGGAATCACTTGCAAACTGTCATTCACATTGCTGTCTAAATCACGGATGAGCGCTGTCAACTGGTTTAGGCTATCAGCACGATCAGACAGTACCAAGGCATTGACCCCAGGCACAGCCGCGGCATGTGCGGACGGCGGCATCAGCGGTCGGATAACTCCTAATACTTCTGCCGCTTGGGTATTGGTCAAATAAATCACGCGCGTTGCTAAGGCTTCACCAACACTATCACCGCGTAAATCCACAGCGACACCGGTTTGTTTGGCGACATTATCTGGTACCAGTTTAATCGTTGTTCCTGAATCGATAGCGGCAATACCATTGACCTGCATCACACTCAAAAACAACTGATAAATCTCATCACGCGACAATGGTTTATTAGAAATAACCGTCACATTACCGTTGATGCGCGGATCAAGAACGAAGTTTTGATTGGTAATGGTCGCCACTTCATTAATAAACGCTTTGATATCAGCATCTTGTAAATTGACCTTCCAGCTCTCAGCACTGACCAGTCCGGTACTAGCCGCCCATAGTGGCACTGCTAAACAAAGAGGACGACACAGCCGCATCAAACGCTGCAAGATATGATGCAAAGGCGTGACTGAAAAATTATAAAGACTGACCATATTGATAATTACCTACAGTGATGGCGCTTGGTATGTACTGAGTTTAATGTGTACTAAATATTGTTGGTTATCATATTGCTAACGATAGCATTCATCAAATAACCATGGAAAAGAATGCCTTTAAGCCACCCTATATTACCTAAAACTGCTGACGAATCGTAATCACTTGATCGCCACGTTGTACCTCTATCTGTGCCTCACCTGCTTGTTTGGCTTGTTGCAATACATTAGCATCCTGTCCAGGATTACTACCAACACTTTGCCCATTTACCGTCAGCACCCGATCACCGGGTTCAAGTCCTAAGCGATTACGCAGATTGGCAGGCATGGCTGCCGTGACTTGATAGCTGTCGCCACCAGCCATAACGCCCATTCTACTCAAATAACTGGCAGGATTTTCTTGCAATTCAGTGACCGCCTCATCAATGGCAGATTGGGGAGCACTTTCGCCAGTCGCTTCGGTAGCTAGTTGATTATCGCTATTGGTTTGGTCAGGCAAAGGGGCATTAGGTAACATGTTACCATCTTGCAAACGCTGATTACTGACGGCACCAGCCATCATAGCACTTTGGTCAAGTGGCATTGCTTCTGGCATCCTAATTACCGTTTCTTTATCAGTGGCATCGGCAATGATAACCTCATTCCAAGCGACAGCGACTAGGGTATAATCACTGTCTTTTAGAGTATCACCAATTCGGTAGTTTTTAACCTCACCATTGACGTCTAATAATGCTGAAGACAGACTCTCTGGTATGGCGAGTAAGACGCCTTTCAATAAAATATTAGGCGGCGGCTGTACCGCAGCAGCGATTGGGTCAGGATCGGCAAAAATGGCGAATAGACTGCTATAATCTGTGCTGGATGTGGCGTTATTCTGTAAAGGCACGAGCGGTAATGTTGGAGCTAAAGGGGGCGCGAGCAGCAACCATAGTAGCCGCGCGGCGGTCCAGCATAACCAAGCAATCGCCAATAACAGCAACCAAGCTGAAAATCGATTCAAAATATTGAGCACAGGTTTTAAACTTGTGGAGACAGTCATCATCTAGCGTGCCCCTAACCCATTCATCAGCGGCTGACGCACACTAACGACTGGCGTATCTTGCGGCGCTTGTCCTTTATATTCTGGCATATTTTCTAACAGACGCTGCGTCAAGCTCACATCTAGCATATTGTCGCCATCGATATATAAGTCGCCTAAACGCTTATCCTGATTGTTTACTAGATTAATATGCAGCAGCTTTTTATTATTCTTCTGCTCAGCACTTAGCTCGGCACGCAGCGCTGGTATGGTGATATAAAAAACTTTACCGCCACTAGGATAGCCTACTTCACCGCCAACCCATGTCAACTGTCCATCTGCTTGACTAAAACCAGATAGATTTTCACCTGAATCCTTGTCTGCGGCACTTGAGTCAGACTGACGTTTTAACGATACGTTGTTGACCTGAATCGGTGTATTCGGCAATTGCCAATCAACCACACTGGCCAAAGTCTCAGGCGCAATCTTACCACTCATGTCATTCACCTCCCATGAGCCTAGGCCTACTTTTACTTGGCCATTGAGGCGTGTTGGCTCGGAATTGATACTGACCTCTGCACCAAGCTTGCCTAATAACAAATACCATGGCTGCCAAGACCATTCAGCAGCACCTGTCAACGGTGTCGATGATAAAGGTATTTGCCAAATCGCTGAACCTTGCCACAAATTACCTGACACGTGCTGGACATAAGGCGATTCTGGTGCATATTTTTCAAGTAACCACGCCGCTGGCATTTGCAAGACGGCAAATAGCGCAAATAATATAAGCCCAATCAGCCACCACAGCTTACGGGGACGCTTATGAGACGACGCAGATACTTGGGGCACGGTTGCATAACTCTTATATAAGACAAAAACGTCATTATCATAGCAAACAATAGCATACAGATGACAGAAAAAAAGCCAGTATCTTTTCGCCAAAATACTGGCAATAAAGATAATGGCTTCGGTTTACTTATAAGCTTTCGATCTAATCATGATTAAACGCACTGATTATAAAGCTTAATCATATCGATAAGTCAGGCAACGTAGACAGAGCGTTAGCTACGTTGCCTGACTTATGTTATTAGATAAAAAATTAGATAGCAAAATCTTCGAGTTTACGACCGGCGCCTAACGCGTCTACCAACCATGTTGGTTTACGACCACGGCCAGTCCAAGTTTCTTCGTTATTATCGGTATTACGATACTTAATGCTACGCTTTTTTTCTAGTTTCTCGCCTGCTTGTAAAATCTCTTCAATACTGGCATCACTTTCTTCCGCAATTTTCTCAAACTGCGTATAAGCATCATACAAACGCTGGTGTTGCTTTTGCGCAATAAGTTGCTGCGCATTTTCAGTAATGGCGCGTAACTCATCAACATTTAAATCATTTAAATCAATAACATTATTTTTATTCATAGTATTTTCCATATTAAAATAAGGGATATAAAGTAAATAGAATCTCTATTAATAGCTGATTACTAAAAACTGAGTGATTCTCAAATAACTAATCTTGTGAACGTTAATAATCAATTGATTGGTTAATGATTGATCTTCTATTAACATTTAAAACCGCAAGTAGCGACAATATAAACAAAAAAAATATCTATAACAATGACTAATTACTGTTAACAATGACTGGCTGGTGTTTCTATCCACAATAATAGGTAAGAGAATTAAATAAACAACTATTTTTATAGCTCATTATAAATAAAATCACATATGTGATAATGCCTTAAAATAAAAATAGCTATCTTCACCCTATAACAAGTATTCAAAATACAGCATTCAGACATCTTTCTTTGTATACGTTTTACGTCATTTCATTAATGTAAATAAAGGAAACCCCGCTAATAGCGAGGTTTCAGATTGAATTCTTTACAGGTAACTCTGAGGTGTATCCTAGAACGGGATATCATCATCTACAGGACCGTCAGGCATGGCGGTAGGCTTAGACTGCGCCGGTGCTTGAGTCGGCTTATTAAATTGGTTCTGCTGAGCGGGCGCATTCTGATTGTTAAAGCTGTTTTGATTGCTACCTTGTGACATACCTTGAGCTGCACCACCACCTTGGTTATAACCGCCTTGTTGAGCTGGCTGATTGTTTGCTGGTTGACCATAACTGTTCTGGCCACCTTGACCTTGGTTTTGACCACCAAACCCACCGCCCTGATTGCCATAGCTACCTTGACCTTGGTTCTGACCGCCACCAAATCCGCCACCATCATTACTACCGCCAGTCGCACCGTCTAGCATTTGCATTTGTTCAGCGCGAATCTCAGTGATATAACGGTCTTGTCCATTTGGATCCTGATATTTACGCGTACGCAAGCTACCTTCGATATAAACTTTACTACCTTTACGAAGATACTGCGCGGCGATTTCGCCTAAACGATTGAACAATGAAATACGATGCCATTCAGTTGCTTCTCTTTTTTCACCGCTCTGCTTGTCTGTCCACTGCTCAGAAGTGGCGACCGAAATATTGGTTACGCCACCGCCATTGTTGAATTGACGTGCCTCAGGGTCTGCACCGAGGTTACCGATGATGATAACTTTATTTACACCGCGCATAATACCGTCCTTTTACTTATGAATAATGTGATTACCAGCTTTAATCGAGTATTTAATATAAACTATTAATTCTAGCAGTAATATGGTTTTACTTTAACTATTTTTCTGTTAAATATCTAGAGGGCTTTGGGCTAAATGCGACAGCTCCTGTCGCGAAGTATCTGTGAGCTGTGTCTTGTCCAATTTTAAATAAGCCACTTGCTCTTTTGCCATGACCACCAACTCATCAACACCATCGACTGCCAGCATTTGCCGTGACCAGTCCTGAATATTAATATTCTTAGGTATTGTCACAGTGGTACTTGCTAAATACGGTGGATCGGTAATAGGAATAATAATGAGTAACGCTACACCCATGATGGCAGCCAATATGCCCCATGCCAAAAGATTGGGCTGACTTAATAATAATCCGCCCATTGCCCCGCCGACAAAAGCACCAAAGAACTGGCTGGAGGAATTCAATCCCATCGCGGTCGCTTTATTGGCGACTGGGGCGCGCTTAGATATCCACGAAGGAATCGTTGCCTCAAGCAAATTAAAGCCCATAAAATATAATAATAAGCCTAATATAATACCGACACCGACCTGACTACCTAATGCCAATATGGCTAAAGCGGCGGTCATTAATGCAATCGCTGCCAAGAATACTTGGCGCATTTTACGTTTCTTTTCTGCGATTATAATAAATGGTATTGCGACGGCAAAGCCAATAAACAATAAAGGCAAATACACCAAACCTTGCTGGCGTACCGACAGACCCATTACCTCACTAAGCTGGTGCGGCAAAATGACAAAAATGGCGGTCATGGTCAGATGTAGGGCAAAAATACCAATGTGCAAACGGTTTAAATCACCAATTTTTAGGACTGTTGCTAACTGCTGACCAATCGATTTATTGTCTAAATTATGCTTAAGCACGCGCATGGGCGAAGGTACGACAAGCAGCAGTAGCATTGCCAACACTGCAAATCCGGCAGTCAACCAAAACAGCCCAGAAATACCAAGCGAGCCGACTAGTAAGGGACCAAAGGCAAAAGCGAGCATGATAGAGGTCGCAATGGTCAAACCCATCGTCGCCATCGCTTTGGTGCGCATCTCTTCACGAGTGACATCTGCTAGTAACGCCATCAATACCGCAGAGACTGCCCCACTACCTGCCAGCGCTCGACCAATAATCACCTCATAAATATCCGTTGCATTTGCTGCGATGATACCGCCGACGGCAAATAAGATAAGACCTAAAAATATAATAGGCTTACGCGGAAATTTATCCGCCGCCAAACTCATTGGAATTTGAAATATCGCCTGCCCTAGCCCATAAATACCGACCGCCAAACCAATCAGAAACGGTGTCGCATGCGCATAATTATTACCATACACAGAAAATACTGGCACAATCATAAACAAACCAATCATCCGCAAGGCAAAAATACCACCTACCCCGAGGATTGCCCGTTTTTCTACGCTATTCATACTTGCCTCACTGGTTCATCATTGCTGGTTTAACACAGCTGTGCTACTGATTTATTATTACCGTTCTATCAAGGCGTTGACCACAAATTAAGCTCACTAGTATAAGACATTCGCCGTTTGCTTGCCGAGACTTTTACCCTGCTGCTTCACCATCATAGCGGACACTGACTCAAGCTATTCATTTTACGCGATAATTTTGTTACTAAGTGCATTTCATGCGTTATAGCACCTTGAATAATGCCGCTATCATGACAATAAAGTAAGACGTCGGAAATGTTATTGTCCGAAAATATTGTATGACAAATATTTTTATAAAAAAACGTTGTTCGACTAAATCTATAACAAACTGCTCATATTAGTTAACCTTTATTTAGCTTACCTTTATCCATTTCAAGTACTAAAAGCATAATATAAAAGAGACAATCATTACTATCGCTTTGTGAAAACCACTTATTTTTATAAAGCCATATTAATTTGAATAGTATTTTTAAACATATCCACGCTTTTGATTCATCATTGCTTTTAATTAAGCATTTAACTCAACTTTATTTAGCTCTTTAAAATTCTAAACATTTTTTATATACCCTTTTATCAAATAGGAAATCTATCACCGATGGCACACGAGTATATTAAGGTTCGCGGCGCACGCACTCATAATCTAAAAAATATCGACTTAGACATTCCACGCGATAAATTTGTGGTGATTACTGGTTTATCAGGCTCTGGTAAATCGTCGTTGGCATTCGATACCCTTTATGCCGAAGGGCAACGCCGTTATGTCGAGAGCTTATCGGCGTATGCGCGTCAGTTCCTCTCACAGATGGAAAAACCTGACGTCGATAGTATCGAAGGTTTATCGCCAGCGATTGCTATCGAGCAAAAATCCACCAACCATAACCCACGCTCAACGGTCGGTACGATTACCGAGATTTATGACTATCTGCGTCTGCTCTATGCGCGTATTGGTACGCCTTATTGCCCAGAGCATGGCGAACCAATGGTCGCCCAGTCGGTCACTGAAATGGTCGATCAAGTGATGGCATTGCCCGATGATACGAAAATCATGATTCTTGCACCAGTCATCCGTGAGCGTAAAGGCGAACATACGGTCTTACTTGAGCAGCTAATTGGTCAAGGCTTTGTGCGCGTACGCGTCGATGGTGATGTTTATGATACCGACGAGCTGCCGACATTGGATAAAAAGAAAAAGCATACCATCGAAGTGGTGGTTGATCGCTTTAAAGTCCGTGATGACTTAGGTAATCGTGTTGCAGAAAGTTTGGAGACTGCGCTACGTTTAGGTCAAGGGCTTGTCACGCTACACTTTATGGATGGCAATCCAAAAGAAGGCGGCGACGCCAATCAAGTGATGTCAGCCAAGCACTCATGCCCTGTTTGTGATCGTGCGGTCTCTGAGCTTGAGCCGCGTATGTTCAGTTTTAATAATCCATACGGTGCTTGCCCAAGCTGTGATGGTCTCGGTAAACGTCAGTATTTTTCTGCCGAAAAGCTGATTACCCATCATGAAAAATCGCTCAATCAAGGCGCGATTAATGGTTGGGATAAGCGTCATGCCTATTACTTTGGTTTGCTATCTACCGTTTGCAATCATTTTAAAATCGATATGGATGCACCATGGCAAGAGCTGCCGAAAGAACAGCAAGATATTATCATGCAAGGCTCTGGTAAAGAAAAGCTGACTTTTAACTTTACTGATGAGCGCGGTCGTAAAACCAATAAGACTGTGCCATTTGAAGGCGTATTACCTTATTTAGAGCGCCGTTATGCCAAAACCCAAAGCAATCTCGTCCGTGATGAGCTGGCTAAATATCTAGCTGATACTACTTGTAACGTTTGTGATGGCGCGCGTCTTAACGAGATTTCACGTAATGTCCGTGTTGAGGATCACACCATCGCCGAAATCGTTAAACTGTCTATCGGTGACGCGGCTGACTATTATAAAACCCTGAAAATTGGCGGTCATAAAGGCGAAGTTGCAGAAAAAATCTTTAAAGAGATTAACGAGCGTCTAAACTTCCTCGTCAGTGTCGGGCTTGATTATCTATCCCTTGCCCGATCTGCTGAAACGCTATCAGGCGGTGAAGCGCAGCGTATTCGTTTAGCCAGCCAAATCGGTGCTGGTCTGATGGGCGTTATGTATGTACTCGATGAGCCGTCGATTGGTCTGCATCAGCGTGACAATGATCGCTTGCTAAAAACTCTAACGCGCTTGCGTGATTTGGGTAATACGGTACTGGTCGTTGAACATGATGAAGATGCCATTCGCCAAGCGGATCACGTCATCGATATCGGTGTCGGCGCAGGCGTACATGGTGGACACATCATCGCTCAGGGTACGGTCGATGACATCATGGCGAATAAAGAATCGCTGACTGGACAATATATGTCTGGTAAGAAAAGAATCGAGATTCCAAGTATTCGTCATAAAGCCAAAACTATCAAGTTGGAAGTCAAAGGTAAAGCCAAGCCTAAACAAGTACCGATGACTATTGAGCTCAAAGGCGCGTCCGGTAACAACTTACACGATGTTGATTTGTCTTTACCAATCGGGATTATGACTTGTATTACTGGCGTCTCGGGTTCTGGTAAATCGACCCTGATTAATCGTACCTTAATGCCATTAGCCGCGACGCAGTTAAATAATGCCTCAACGCTGATCGCGGATAAGCATGACAGCATCAGTGGTCTTGAGCATTTGGATAAAATGGTCGATATTGATCAAAGTCCGATTGGTCGTACACCGCGCTCAAACCCAGCGACTTATACCGGTGTATTTACGCCAGTACGTGAAATGTTTGCGCAAACACAAGAAGCACGTGCTCGTGGCTATAAAGCGGGTCGCTTTAGCTTTAACGTCAAAGGTGGACGCTGTGAGATGTGCCAAGGTGATGGTCTTATCAAAGTCGAAATGCATTTCTTACCTGATATGTATGTGCCGTGTGATACCTGTGAAGGCAAGCGCTATAACCGCGAGACCTTGGAGATTCACTATAAAGGTAAAAACATCGCCGATGTCCTAGATATGACTGTGGAAGATGCCACTGAATTCTTCTCAGCGATTCCAGCGATTTATCGTCGTCTGCAAGCGTTGATGGATGTCGGTCTTAGCTATATTCGCCTTGGTCAGTCTGCACCGACGCTATCAGGCGGTGAGGCGCAACGTGTCAAACTGGCGCGTGAGCTTGCCAAACGTGATACCGGACAGACGCTCTATATCTTGGATGAGCCAACCACTGGTTTGCATTTCCATGATATCGATAAGCTACTACATATCTTGCATACCCTACGCGATAAAGGCAATACCATCGTAGTCATCGAGCATAACTTGGATGTCATCAAAACTGCAGATTGGGTGATTGATTTGGGTCCTGAAGGTGGTAAAGGTGGTGGACTGATTATCGCTGAAGGTACACCTGAGGAAGTAGCGGAAGTGAAAGGCTCGTATACTGGTGAATTCTTAAAGCCGATGCTTAAGCAGGCGATGAAAGAAGTGAGCTAACAGAAATTAGTTAATTATTGAAAGGCTACTCTTTAGGGAGTGGCCTTTTTTGTTGGGTTGAGTTTGGTTGTTGTAGCCAATCCCGCTTTTGTCATTATTTACTGTAGACGTAAGATGCACTTCATCCTTTAAGGGAGAAATGTTTTTTAATACTTGCTGTACGAGACGAACTCTATTCATTTAAATGATCACTTCCGATACATGACCAAAAATTTAATTGATATTTGTTGACTTTCCTGCTTAACTAAGTCTAAGTTTAATTTCTTAATAATAAACCTTGTTTGCAAACAAGGTTTTAGAATAATAATTTTAGGACAGTATTATGGTAGCTTATATCACAGTGGGCGCAACCACCACTCATGGTGGCAAAGTCATCACTGGTTCACCATATACCACGCATAATGGTGTTCAAGTCTCGCGTAAAGGCGATAAGGTCATTTGTAAGAAGTGCAAAAAGCTCACTACTATTCTCACAGGTGATCCTACTTTTATTGTAGATGGTGCGCCTATTGCACGTGGTGGCGATGTCACCAGTTGCGGCGCTAAGCTAATAGCTATTCAGCATTCGTTCGCAGAGTCGGGCTTTGAGGGGTCTGGGGTTGAGCAACCTGAGCCTTTGGTATTTCCGAAGTCTGATCCAGATAGTTTGTTTGCTAGCTTGGCGGGTCCTGGAGATCAAATAGAGCACTATCAACCACAATCTATAAGACGCGATCTGACATCTGGCGAACTAACAATCGCTAAAAGTGTGTTTAAGGATGCTATTAATTTTGGGGGAAAAGGAGAAGGAAATGGAGTAGGTATCTATGACGGAAAATGGAAGCCTGTTCAACAGGACAATAGAGCTATGGCACCGAATGGAAATATATATTTTCCAGGAACTGCTTATAAGCAAGATTTTTCAAGTGCATCCGATGAAAATAGACGCACTTTCATACATGAAATGGTTCATGTCTGGCAGCACCAACACGGCAAAGCCGTTAAAACTCGCGGGCTTACTTTAGGAGTATTAGCTGCTGTAGGAGATCCTTATATCTATAAACTCTATATCTCAGGAGCCATAACTAATCGTAAAGACTTAAGTGACTACGGGTTAGAACAACAGGCTGCTATCGTTGGAGATTATTATGCAATACGTGAAAAACTTAATCTTCCACTTGACGCTACTAATAGTGCACCTCCTAGTTTACAAGACTATGAAGCAGTCATAGGAGATAACTTTAAAAAACCTAGCCCGAAAGTATGGTAGAAATAAGCAGTTTTTACTGTATTGAAACTTCTACCGACATCATCAAAAGGATTCTAAATGTTTATGAGTAATCTGTCGAAGCCATTTGTATCTTGTCTTGCATTACCGATCTGTTCGTTACTGATAGTAAGTATCTCTGGCTGTTTTAAAACTCCTCATCCTTCTTCTGCAATAGAAGGTGATATCGAAATATCAACCAATGATAAGGGTGATTTGTGTTTTGAACCCTTGTTTGCAACAACAGTATTACATGATCAGCCTATACAAATAAAATATATAAGAATGAGAAGATTAGAGATATATAATTACGATGTTCCTGACGATCAAAGTCGTACAATGCTAACTATAGCGCCTATAGATGAAGAATATTATATTATAGAAAAAGGACAAAAGATCTGTTTGGATACCGACAATCCAAACTTAAAACAAAGAATTTTTAGACCTTTTAAAACACAATCTGTAGTGGTTGCAATTGGAGGAATAGACGATAAAAAAGAGGAATACGTAGACTTTCATCGTGAGTTTGACTATCCTTATATTGCTGAGTGATTAGAAATCTTAAAACGCATTGTTTGTTCCTTAAGGTAACTCAACGAGTAAAATCCAACTGCACAATATCAATAAGACTATCTAGTTGAGTATCTTTCTTTAACACCAACCTACCTTATATTAATAATGGTTGACGTAAGATAAAAATCAAACAGCCACCTTTAGATATTCCTTCGCAAAAAAAGGTAAGTCGTTTGACTTACCTTTTTTGTTAGTATTTACTGATTTAATAGCATTTACTGAGTTATTTACGTTTAATTGTTCTAGTAGTTACTCCAGTAGTTGTACTAGTAGGCGCTTTAGCAGCCGCTTTATAAACTGGCATAACTTCAGGTAAGAGTGCTTGAATTTTAGCGATACGCTGCCCAGAGTTTGGATGCGTAGACATCAACGTGACTAGGGTGTTGCTACGACCATTTGCAGCCTCCATTTTTTCCCATACTGAAACGGCAGATTCTGGATTGTAGCCTGCCTGCGCCATTAAGCGTAGACCACCAGCATCGGCTTGTGATTCTTGACTACGAGAAAATGGCTTGTCAAGTCCGTAGTCACTAATCAAACCCAACGCCTCATCATTTAACCCTGTTTTTTGCTGTATCGCAGCACCACCTAACTGAAGCGCTAAGCCTGTCAGAATTTTTTGCCCAGCATCTTTTTTGCTGTGCTCAGATAACGCATGGGTCATTTCGTGTCCCATGATTGCAGCGATCTCTGCATCCGTTAACTTTAACTTTTCTACAATACCGGTGTAAAAAGCCATCTTACCACCAGGCATTGCCCAAGCATTTAATTCAGGTGAACGTATCACAGTGACCTGCCAATCAAAAGGAACGCCTGTTGTATTAGCGCTAACGGCGTAGGGCTTCATACGATTAAAGACTCTTTTAACTCGAATGGCGGTGGCAGACGTATTATCTACTGCGCCTTGACTATTAGCGCTAGAAACCACTTGAGAGTAATTTTTAGCCGCATCGGTATTTAATGTAGCCGTATCGTACCCTGCCATATCGGCTACAGTAGTACAGCCCGCTAAAGTAGTAATCGTAGTAAGTAATAGAGCATTTTTTATTTTGTTAAAAGTGGTCATTAGACGTCCTAGTTGAGAGATACAGTTAAACAGCTAAACTAAAGGTAATGCACTGATAAATTTAAAATTCCACTACCGAAATTTATATCATGCACGTCACTAATTAAGAGCAACATATATTTAATAATGTAACTAATATGTAATTGCAATGTAAGTAATGTGTCTGAATTATCGAGGGAGAGATTATCACTATAGAAAACAAAAGTCTATTAAATATACAGTATATTGTTTGTTTGGAGTCGCAAGCTCCACCCAACCTACATTTGAAGCATCCAACTTTATTATTTTAATTAGAGTCGCTGCTCAGAGAGCATCCTGCAATAAAGCCCACCTAAATAAACTCTCTCTCAACATTCATCACCCGCGCATCTACCGTCCGTTCTATTTTGTCTTCGATTTGACTGCACTGCGACTCAACCTCACGTTTAGATAACCCGACTATCACAAACGTCCACTCGCTGGCGTCATGCCGATCACGCTCGCCGCTCTCACATACCGCGACACTTGGACTATTACCAAAGCGTGCATGCAAGCCGCCCATGCGCTGGCACTTCTCTTTCAAAGAGCCACATCCGGACAAGGAAAAAGTCAGAGTTAGGATGCCAACATGCATTTTATCCCCCTTATTAAAATACCATGTCTACGTTATCTGGTTATTTACGTTTAATACACCGCTGCCAAAACCAAATAAACTGACGGTCTGGCTGCTAATTACCCAACACCCACTCATCATTGACCTGATAAACTTTAAAATTCGTCTTATTGGTACGACTAGTACCCGCAATCGTCTGCGTGATATCAGCGGTACACATATACGTATTATCGCCTTCAGTGGTATCACAATTTATATTCTCTACACCTTCAAGCTTTGGCATCATACCTTCCATCATGCCGCTCATGGCTTTTGCCATTTCATCATTCCCTGCATTCGCCATCGCATCATCCATCATGCTGTTGGCTTGCTCATATTGCGCTTCGATTAGTCCTTCGACCGTACTTTCAGAAGGTGCATTTGAGCAGGCGACAAATAGTGGGGTTAACAATGCTATCGCAGCCAATTTCTTTAAATGGTTCATATCACGCTCGCTGTATTTATAAAATTAATGTGGCTATTTTTTGTGTCTAGAAGGTTACTTGAACTATACAGAATTATTTCATTTAGCCCAACTGAATTCACGCTATTTGCTTAAGTTTATTTAATAACACTTATTATGATGTTCAAATAGCTTATGTTAAATAACGTTAGAGTATTTGAATTTGAGCTGATACAGACAGTGCCATCAAGATACTGCTATGATGCGATTAACAATGACCGTTGAGGGATAACCATGTGGCAGGTGTATTTTTTTATTTTACCGATTGGTCTAGGTATCATGACCTTGGCAGCAAGCTTGTTGTTTTTGTTCGCCTACCTGATGTCCAATGACAATGCCACGCGCTTGCCAGCGTTTAACTGGTTTAAGCGCTTAATCATTGTGGCATTTATCTTACTGAGTGTTGGTCTATTTATGACTTTTGGACATTTTTGGGGTCAATAAAAGCAGACTTTATGTGTTAACTATTTTTTCTAACTCTAATAACTCTAAATCCTGACGTTTTGGCTCACCATTATTACCATCCATTGGAAACGGCATTTTATTGCCATTTAGCTGATAACCGCGGCGTTGATAATACGCCAATAGCTCAGGACGATGGCTTAAAATAGACATAGTAAGACGCGCAGGTTTTTCATCAGTTGCTTCTATATCTGATTGTAAATGGCGCTGGGCAAAAGTTTCTGCGGCCTGTAATATCTGGTGACCAACCCCATGTCCTTGCAGCTCTGGATGTACCGCAAACATACCGATATAAGCTTTTTTATTACCGTCACCTTTATTAGCAGCAGCATCGACTTTTATATCGACAGCGATACAGCCTAATAGCTCGCCCGTTTCTTCGCCCTCACGTTCACCAGTGGTGGTTTTTGGGTAAACAAAAAGATAGTGTTTTGGATTAGCGATGGTATTAGCCAGCTCATCTTGAGTGATACGAATACCACCAACCAAATCTGCTTCATTGGTCCAGCCTTCTGTCTGCCGGTAGCAGCGGTTTAATAACTGTTCAAGCGCGTCAATATCACTTGCTTCAGCTTGACGTAAAAATACAGCATTTTTCTTCATATTGTCAGTTATCCCTTTCTTATAAACATATTATTAGGGCTGCCCTAATTGAATAGACCAGCCTTAATAATAATACGTATCAGTTTTGACTACTAGCGCGATAATGCCTGCGCTTGTTCGATAATATCAAATCCTGCGTTAATCTGTGCTCGTGTTGGGGCATGACCACGGCGCAATAGCTCAGAAAAGGCGACTAACGCTTTGTCGCGACCAAGCGAGCTTGCTGCACGGGCGCGCGTGTCTTCACCCTCATCATCGAAATAATATTCGATATAATCAAAGCTGTCTGGTGTACCAAGTAGAATGCCATAGTCTGGCGTCGCAGCATGTCCGCTATAGCGGAGGCTTTTGCCGTATTGCATCGTCCAAAAGAAAGGAATACGCTCCGCCAGCGAGTTGACGTTATCTTCATTTAAGATAGCAGCCGCCGTTACTATGCCATGCTGCAAGGCGACGCGCCAATGCTCGATACGCATACGCCCCATTTGATTAGTCGCTTTGGCGATATCGCCAAGCGCATAGACACCATCGCGCAGTTGTAGATGTTCATCAACTTGTACGCCATCTGGATGATTTGTGTCATTCAATAACTCGATACGCGGTGCGACGCCTGTCCCTAAAATCACGATATCAGCGTCTATCTGCTCACCATTTGCTAATTTAACGCCACCAACTTGCGAGAAATCCGCCTCTTTTAAGCTATCATCACTCGCACTGTTGTCACTCGCACTATTGTCATTGGCGCTGTCATCAGTAGCTTTTTCGGTTGCTGTAATTTCAGCGACGCTGGCATTAAAGATAAACTTAACGCCGTTATCTTCATGCAGCTTAATAAGCGCATTACTGACGGTTTCAGAAACAATATTACCCATCACGCGATGGTCTTGTCCGATGATAGTAATAGAAGCGGTCGTGCCTGCTTGCACTAATGCTGAAGCGACTTCCATACCGATAAAACCTGTACCAACAATGACCACACGCTGGTCATGACTGGCAGCTTTAATCAATTTGGCATCATCCATACTGCGTAAGGTGTAGACACCATCAAGCTTAACACCTTTAAAAGGCGGTATTTTTGGCTCAGCACCCGTTGCCACAACTAAGAAATCGGCTGTTTGTTTATCCCTATTACCATCTTTATCTTTAATGACAATCGTACGTTCATTGGGCAACACTTCACTAACGGTTTGGTTTAAGCGTAAGTCAATATCGCTTTTACTCGCCCAATCTGCGCCGCCAAGTAAGAGCTTTTCTTCAGGCATATTCCCTGCCAAAAACGCTTTAGACAATAAAGGACGATTATAAGGAGCTTTGTCATCAGCACTAATCAAGGTAATCTTGCCGCCGTAACCCGTATGACGTAGCTGATTGGCCGTCATAAATCCTGCACCGCCTCCGCCTACAATAATAGTATGAGTGTCAGTCATTTTGTCTTTTTTGATCTGTTTGTCTATTTTAGCGGCTGTATTAACGGTCAAATTATCGCCATTATCGACGATTTCGTATTGAGTCAATCCTGTCATAGCAACTGGTTCTAATAGCGAGCCGTCGCTGCTATCAAAAGTACCGTGATGCCACGGGCAGATGACTCGATTGCCACAACGTAAACCATTACCCAAATCTGCCCCTGCGTGCGGGCATTTACCATCGAACGCATGAAATGTACTGTCGTCGCGGGTAATTAAAATGATACTATCGTCATCCTGTTTATAGGATTTCATACCGCCATTTGGAATATCGTCTTTACTAATGGTGACGGTGTTAATTGTTGTGTTGCTCATAAGTCTTCCTTAACGATTATGATTATTTCCTGATGAAAACGGGGTGATATGACTTTATCAAATCAGTCATATCTCATAAAAAATTCTATATTTAAAAAATCAGATTAATTGATAGTAGCAAGCCCACTCAGCTCGCGATGTTTCTTTGTATATTCGCTGCGTTGCAAAACGTAATTTTGTGGCTTTTTATCTGGGCATTTGCTACTTCAAACCACCGCTTTTAAACAAAAAAAGACCCCCTTATGACTTCTCAAGATGACAACTTAAACGTTACCGCGACTTCTGAGTCTGCTTTTAAGAATGCTGCCTATGACAACGAAATATTCGCCAACGAGCAGCCCAATCTCTCAAGTATCGATATTACCGCAGCGACTGATACTGCCAAATTACCGCAGCCTATACAACCACCTTTAAAGCGCGCAACTTATAAAGCCCAGACAACCGACTTTATCGTTAATGAGATATTGCCGCTCGACTTTACAGGCGAAGGTGAGCATTTATGGCTGCATATAGAAAAGTCAGGAATGAACACCGCTTATCTTGCCAAATTACTCTCTGAGTGGGCAGAAATACCATTACGCGATGTCGGTTATTCTGGGCTGAAAGACCGTCATGCATTAACGACACAATGGTTTAGCCTGCGGATACCAAAAAAGCAATTGCCAGAATCAGAATTTGCGCCAATAGATATCGGTGTTGATGAGTCAGTCACTATTCTCGCCCAGCAGTGGCACAATAAAAAGCTCAATCGCGGCACGCATCGCGCCAACCAATTTATCATTACCTTGCGTGATATCGAGTTTGCCGACCTAGCAATCGAAACGTCTGAGCAGGATTTATCTGCTAAGCAAAGTGCCAAGAGCAGCATCGAGCAGCGGTTAGCAAATATCAGTCACAGCGGCGTGCCCAATTATTTTGGTCCACAGCGTTTTGGACGTAACGGCAATAATATTAGAACCGCTTTGGCATTGTTTGCCCGTCCACCACAGCAAAGTCGACCACAACCAAAAAAGAGTAAACGTAAAATTACGCCGCGAGAACAAAATACCATGGAGCTCTCTGCCGCACGTAGTTTGATATTCAATGAGATATTGGCAGCACGCGTACGTGATGGTAGTTGGGATATAGGACTGGCAGGCGAAGTATTTAACTTAGATGGTTCAGGCTCGATATTTGCTAGTGAAGAATTAGACGACACTTTACAGGCGCGAGTTAAGACCGGCGACATTCATCCAACAGGTGTTTTGTGGGGCGTGGGTAATGATAAAGTTAGTGGCGCTGCGGCAGCAATTGAAACTGATATCGTAGATCAAAGCCCACTATTAACTCAGCTAGCGGCAGGATTAGAGCAGCGCGATATTAAGGCGCAAAGACGAGCGCTGCGCTTACCTATTGAAGCATTGAGTTGGGAATGGCATGATAAAGATGATGAACAAGCGCTAGTATTAAACTTTACTTTGACGACAGGTAGCTTTGCCACCAGCGTATTGGCAAGTTTGGTGCAAGAATTAAGTACATCGCCATTATCTATGTAGCAACTGATTGAATGCTCAAAATGCTCAAAAGGTCAGAGTGCTGAGTTGCTAGATGATGGCATAAAGTGAGGTAGCCTTACTACTTTCTGCAGCTAACATATCATTGGCACTGACAACTTGATTGCGACCACGATCCTTAGCCTCATATAAGGCTTTATCGGCAATACAGATTAAACGCTGGCAAATATCAATGGGCAATTGTGCCTTTGCGATTTCTGTGGCGACTCGTTTTCTTCTATGCGCAACTCTTTTTTGCGAACTACTTTGCTTCGAGCTGGATTGCTTCGAACCATTGTCTTGCGAGTCTTTGATATTTGCGTTTTGTTTTTGTGAGCTTGTTAACGGCGGTGTGCTCTCTTTTAGCGCTACCGCTTTATACTCACTTTGGATTCGAGCGCGCTCATCGTGAGTCAAGGTATAAACCCCTAAACTGGCAGTGACGTTAAAATCTGTATTGTCATCACTACTGATCACATGCTGAGCAATATCTCGACGCAGCTGCTCAGCAATGCTCATCGCCCTATCATGCTGAGTATCAGGCAGCACAATCAAAAATTCTTCTCCGCCATAGCGACTTACAATCGCATCTTCTGTTAACGACTTTGATAGCGTTTGTGCAACTTCGGACAATACTTGATCGCCAACATCATGACCATAATTGTCATTAATATTTTTAAACCAGTCTAAGTCTAATAAAATAACACTGAAATCCTGCTTATCTCCCATTGCCAAAAGCGCCTGCTGCATTTGCGTCAAGCCGTAGCGGCGACTTTTTAGCTGAGTCAACTCATCTTGATTGGCATACTGCATTATCTCAGCTTTACTATTATCTAATATCAATAACAGTGTGCGAAACATATAGATGATAAAAATCGCTTTTGGTAGCGCCATATAAATATGGGTGCTGCGCCAAAAAAATGCTGAGGAAAAGCGTAGTTGATTGAGGGTATCCCAACTTAGTGTACCGTTTTTGAAAATAGAGGCGGAGATGGCATTTTCGATAGCTGTCGTTTCGCTATAGGTGAGATAGCTATAAGTATCTAAAGGAAAAGAGGTGATGGTCATGTGGCGCAGATTGGGTATGGTAAAGCCAAAATAGGGAATCAGAGTGACCAAAAAAATTAATACGATATGCCCTAAAAAGGCTTTCCATACATAGCGTCGCCGTATGAGCATCATTCCTAGCATTGCTCCACCGACTAGCGAGATCCCAGCGACCAAACTACTGTGCCCCATAACCAAAATAACCACAGCAATGTAAACGCTATAGAGCGCTACTAAAATGGCCTGCCACTTATGTAGTGAGCCATTGTCTTTTCTCATCGGTGATAAACGGCTGACCATCCATATAAAGAAGATACCCAGCAGGGTAACCCCAATCCACAAAGGGTAAAACAATTCCATATCTACGTAGGAACCATAAGTATCTTGGCGCCACCAGACAAATAAACACCAGAACCAATGTGATGTGATTTCCATCAAAACAAACAATGCCAGCAGTAATGCCCTATCAGCAGCTTGCCACTCAAAAATCACTCGAGAGAGTTTTCTGTAGCCTAGATGAGATATCGATAAAGCCATAATGGGCTACCGCAAATAATGAAAGTTATTGAGCTAAAACCAGAACAGTCAACCAAGCGTCATGACTTATAGTAAATCTAAACTTACTCATTGAGTGTGGCAATTTTTATCTTATTTATCAATCCGTTTAAGTGATTTATGCGTCAATAAATGATGCCTTAATTTAGCAATCATTTAACCAACATTTTAATGAATACTGGCATTCATGCGACGTTTGCGACTTAGCAATATTTAGTGATGAAAATTTTTAGGCTACGATAAGGCTGCAAAAGACTGCCAAATACCTTGCTGCTCAGGATGCAAGTTTGGCACATCGCCTATACGGCGCCATGGCATATTGCTACCATGAAAGTCGCTACCTATCGATGTAACAAGATTGTGCTCAGCGATACTACGATCAACCATTCTACGAGTGCTTACAGGTTCACTATTGGCAGGTAGCTCACAGGCATCGCCGCCAAGCTGGGCAAACTCTTCGATAAGCTTACGTACTCGTGTCGCTGAAAGCTGATAGCGCGTGGGGTGTGCTAGCACAGCTTTACCACCGCAAGCATGTATCAGCTCAATACCGTGCTGCATCGTCAACGCTTCAATCGCCACATAAGCAGGCTTATTATCAGCCAGATATTTATCAAAGGCTTTTTGTACGGTCTTAACCTCACCGCGCTCAAATAAAACTTGTCCAATATGCGCACGCCCAACTGCTTGTGGATTGTTACCCGCTTTATAAAGAACGGCTTGCCATAGTTCATCATAATCAATGTCTAGCAACTCACTGAGTTTTTCAGTGATGCGTTGACCACGAGTAGCACGACTGTCTTGCAACTGTTGTAAGGTCGCATGCATTTTTTCGCGATCGGTAAAATCTAATCCAAGTACATGAATGATTTTATTAGTGGATTTATTTTTACCATAGCCGCCGCTGAGCGTGTGCTCACAGCTAATTTCAACGCCATTAATTAATTGTATATTGCAAGCTTCAGCCGCCGCGCGTGCCTCATCGATACCCAATAAGGTATCATGATCGGTCAAAGCCAACACGTTAATTCCCGCACTATGGGCGCGCTGTACCACTTCTGCAGGCGCATAAGTACCGTCAGAACAGGTACTGTGGCAATGTAAGTCGATTTTCATAAAGCTGGCCTTAAGGTTTTGAATGTATTGTCAATTTAAATGTGTCTTCGATAATGAATATGGTAGCAGTAAAATGAGGTAAAAATGGCTAAGGCGTGCCATATAAGACGATTATCGTGTTGATTGCTTTTTTTTGGCGCAGTAGACGTGTAAACTACCCCATACGTTTTTGTTGGACACCCTATTTGCTATGAAAGCCTTATTAGACTTCATTCCCTTAATCGCGTTTTTTATTGCCGCTCGTTACAATGGTATTTTAGCAGCAGCAGGCGCATTGCTCGTTGCCACTATCATCATCTATGCTATCCACTTTGTGCGTCAAAAAGGCAAGTTTGATAAACAACAATGGGTCGTTCTATTATTAACCATCGTCTTTTGCGGTGGCACACTGCTATTGCGTGACGACATCTACCTACGTTGGAAGTCACCGATTATTAACGGTATCTTTGCTATAACGCTTTTGGTGAGTGCTGCTATTAATAAGCCACTGATGCAATTGGCCATGAAAGATGTTTTTTCGCTGACGATGAGTGGCTGGAAGAAGTTAACTGTCGCTTGGGCATTGTTTTTTGCCTTTATGGGCGTGCTGCATTATATCACGGCATTTACGATGTCAGACGAAGCTTGGATTAACTTTAAAACCTATGGCTGGATTCCAATTATGCTGGTATTTGTGGTCGCCCAATTTTTAGTGTTAAAAAAGCACCTCAATCCCGCACTAACCGACAAAGCAGCTAAGTAAAAGACCATCAAATAGAAAGCCATCACATAATATTTATTATTTTATAATAAACAACCACTTATTTCTAAATTCCAATTGTGACAATGATTAATCATATAGTCTAATTAGGTAGAGTGATTAAAAATATTGTTATTGATTATAGCGCTTTATTCTTACTATTAATTGAGGAAGCAATATGTCCTTATTTGCCATTATTGGTTACGATGTTGCGGGTAGCAGCGCCCAACGTCAGATGACGCGCGCTGAACATCTTGAACGCTTACAAGTATTGAGTCGTGAGCAGCGACTGATTATCGCCGGTCCAACGCCTATTGAGCACGGCAAAAGTGAGATGTCGGGCAGCCTTATTATTGCTGACTTTGACTCTCTTGAGGCGGCTCAAGCTTGGGCAAGCGCTGATCCATACTTGCGTGACGGTGTATACAGTCATGTAGATATCAAGCCGTTTATTCAAGCATTACCAGCAGCTACTGACCGTTCGGCAAATAAGCCATCAGACAAGGTAGCAGCATCGTGATTCAGCAGTTATTTTCATTAAATAGTCATATCTATAAAACTGGCTTTACTAGCATTATATTACTCGCTGCCATATCGGTACAAGCTGCGCCAACGGTTACCACTGCCGATCCAGCAGCAGTGACTATAACAGCGCCCAACGAGGTTGCCCCAACAACGACTGCGACCACCGCTACAAATACCGCGCCAGCGACGAATATTAACGATACCTTAAAGTTTAACGACACCTTGGCGGCACAGTTGCAACCATCAAATAAAGCTCTATCCGCCGCCAATCAGGAATTACTTAGCCGCAATGCCCAGCTGCAGCGCCAAGTCAACGATTTGCAGACTCAAGCAAACGTTTTGGTGTACGAGAGTAAAGGTCAAATATTTTTATATGGGGCATTTACCGTCTTGATTAGTTTATTAGTCGGTATTTTTATCTCATGGTTGGTTTTTGTGCGCCGTGAACGCTGGTAGCACCATTTTTTATCGACTTGCTCTATCTGTTTACCTGATGCCTGTTTGATCACTAATTGAGGACTTCTCCATGCCCAAGCCCTCTTCTGCCACTATTAATGTACCTCTTCCTGCTACTAACGCTCTTAAACATGCTGAACGACCAAACGTTATTGTGCCTGCTAAGATCGAATGGCAAACGGATGATGCTGGTAACAAAGTGCCGGTATCAGGGGAGTTTGGCGATGTCTATTTTTCACATGCAGATGGTTTAGCAGAGTCACGCCATGTATTTTTGGCGCATAACCAATTGCCGGAGCGATTGGCAAACCTTGTGCCCCAGCAATGTTTTACCATTGCTGAATTGGGTTTTGGTACAGGGCTTAATTTTCTAGCGACGTGGCAACTATGGCGACAGCTTCGGTTAACACATTCGCACTTAGACAGCGCTCATTTGCACTTTATTACCACCGAAAAATATCCCATACCACTGACAGACTTAAAACAGATACTCGCATTGTGGGCACAGCGTGCGCCTGAACTAGCAGAATTGATTGAGCAGCTTTTAGCCAGCTACCCACCGCTGATTGCCGGTTGTCATCGGTTGAATTTCTTTGCGGACAATATAACGCTTGATATTTGGTTAGGCGATGCAGGCGACAGCTTAGCAAGTTTAGGCTTTGAGACAGCTATTCAACGCCCTTATATTGATGCATGGTTTTTAGATGGCTTTGCCCCTTCTTGTAATGAGATATTGTGGGCAGCAAGTATATTTATGCAGATACAGCGCTTATCGCGCGCTGATACGACTGCCGCCACTTATAGCTGTGCCGGTATCGTCAAACGCGGACTACAAGCTCATGGGTTTGCCATTAAAAAAGTCAAAGGCTTTGGGCGCAAGCGCGAGATGCTCACCGCTGTCATGACTGAGCCCTTACCACTGGATGACCATCCCACCTTATATACCCATCCGAATCACACAGTCGTTATTGGTGCTGGCGTAGCAGGACTACTTACTGCTTGGACGCTGGCCAATCGTGGTATCAATGTCACTATTTTAGACAAAAGCGCACCGCTATCTGGCGCATCTGGTAATCCACGTGCCCTCCTCGCCCCCAACATGACGCCTATTCATCACGTCTATGAGCACCTTCATTCTATTGGCTATTTATATAGTGGCAGATTATATCGTGACTTTAATAAGCAAGCCGCGATTCAAAGGACGCCGCTGATACTTGAGCAGACCGGCACTCTAGATTTATTAGTAAAAACCAATATTGGTACTGAGCAGATTGCAGACTATCCAAATGCGATGGCAGCTACGATTACTACTGAAGAAGCGCGGCGGTTAAGCGGCTTAAAAGCTAAAGACTTAGCAGACAATTTATATTTACCGCAATCTGGTTTGGTCAATCCACAAGCTTTAAAAACTGTCACCCTTGCGCATTCGAATATCAATTATCAGCAGTTTAGTGTTACCGATATTAAAGAAACAGAAGATAAAGTTACGGTAAGTGGTAATAATAGTCAAAGCCCTATCACTATAATCGCTGACAATGTCGTGATTTGTGCTGCTTACGAAAGCCATCAACTAGATAAACGTATCGTTGCTTGTCGCACTATTCGCGGGCAATTATCTTGGTTCACACCCACTGCTGAACAAATAACTAAGCTACCTAAATTACCGCTCAAATATAGTGGCTATTGCGCACCATTTATCGGGCAGAGCGGTGATGCTGAGTTGAATAATATTATCGAAAATCAGTCGCAGTTTTTACTTGGCGCAAGCTTCGTCGATGGTGATGCCAATATCGATATCCGTCTTGAGGAAAACCAGCAGAATTACGATAAATTGATTGAAGATATGCCTGAATTGGCTGATGTTTTAATTACTGACCCTAGCTTATGGCAAGCGCGTGCCGGCATTCGCACCCAAACGCTAGATTATCATCCACTGGTTGGTCTACTCGCACAGAGCAAGCGCCTATGGACACTGTCAGCGATGGGTGCAAAAGGTTATGCGTTAGCACCGATATGTGCTGAGGCGTTAGCGGATATGATGTTAGGCTGTTTTACGCCGTTATCCAGCGTTATGTTGACGCGGCTGTCACCCAATCGGGCGCGGCTGCATAAAGCGCGTAACAATGTGAGTAAATTATCGAGCTAACCTTTCAAACGGTATTTTAATTCGCAGTATCGTCATGACTCTCTATACGAGATTTAACCGCACCAAACAATGATTTTCCCGACTCTGATTTTTGCGTAGATATTCTAGTCACACCCTCATCATTTATACTCGTCGTTGGCGCAATTAAAGTTTGAATTTGCGCTTCATCGCGGGTATTTTTTTGAATGGTCACCGCAGCAAACAGACTCATGGTAAATGCCATCATATAAAAACCTTTTTCGCTGAGGTTTAAACTCCCCGCATTCATCAAACCAATAGCAATAAGCACAACAGATAATCCTAAAGCCGCCCAACTAATTAAGTAATACATATTTGTCGTTGGTATACCTTCACTACGATCACGCAGGGTTTTTTGCAAACTAATCGCTGAATAAAGACCGAGCGCCAACACCGCGATATAATAGCCTTTCTCATTCAACAACATACTTTTTGCATTCCATAATCCAAACAAATATGCCAGTACACCAACCAACATGACGGCCCAAGAAGTCCCGATATAAGCGGTCGTTGGTTTATAAGCGGCTAGCTGACTCTTAGTAATCGTGTCATTATTCATCATCGTCCTTAATTAGAAATAAGCAAATACTTGATAGTCATATAAACTTTTATCGACCGCTGTTTTGCCTTAACATAACACAAGCATGTTATATTGTAATCTAAAATTATTTTTAAAATAAATAGCAGTCTTAATGACAGAGTCCTAACATGTCTTTTTTTACCTTACTCATTCTACTTAGCCTTATTATTATCGTACCCATCGTTTTTGTGATGAGAGAAAAGTCTAAGCGCACGCAAACGGCCTCTATACAACGTCATCAAGAGTATTTAGCATCTGCAAGTCGTATAGCCGCACACTCTCAAGCAAATAGGGCATCAAGAGAAAAGGTAAATAATGAACAAAGTAATGAGCTTACTGTCATTGATTTTTCAGCGCAGCATCCCTTTATTAGACTACTTTATAACGAGCAAGTGCCTAAAACGTTTCGAGCAACTATGGATGATATCGGGCAGCAATATGAGTCTACTCATCACGATCAAATCACTGAATCACAATTATTTACCTTCAATAAACTCATCAGCACACGTGTCCCAGAACTGATTACTGACTATCTTAGCCTCGATCAAAATTATGCAAAAACCGTTATTATTGATAACGATAAACAAAATACCAGCTATGACATGGTGCTAGGTCAACTAAACTTGATTTTAGATTTCTCGCAAAAACTTAATACCCAAAGCCAAAGTGGTGTCGTTGATAAATTACTTGCCAGCCGCCGATATCTAGATGACGTCTATAAAGAAAGTGGCATGGCAGCCGATAATCTAAAGTTAAAGTAAATAATACATGCGAACAACGAATAAAAAATTGATGGTAATCGCAAATAACTGTGAAAGACTATATTTAATATAGGTATTACTGTAATTAGTGATTCTTAGTAAGAGATAGTTATACGTGGTTCACTATGTTTAAATAAAACCCTATTAATGGATAGCCATCTTATTATGAAAAACCTTCCCGCTACCTTTGCCAAACCAAAGCGCGACTTTGAAACTGTTTCTGCCGTTCTTTTGAGTATATTACTACTGAGTGCTTGCCAAAAAGCACCAGAGCCTGAGACAGCTAACGAGACCACCACTGAAGCGGCATCTCAAATGACACCCGTGACTTCTAACATCAATACGCCTACAGTCACTAATGAAGAGGCAAATGCCGCTGAGCCTACTACTAGCCCAGAGCAAGATATGAGCTTAGCTGAGCTGGAAAATGACCTTGATGCAACAGATTTGGCAGCAAATAACCCTGCTCCAGCGCCCAATCCAGAGCAAGCTATTAAAGGCGCTCAAATCACTGATGTCCGTTATAAAAGCGCCACAGGTGAATCTTTATCAGTCGTCTTTGAAACGTCGGCAGCAGGTATGCTCAACGCTGTTGTCACCTTACCCAACAAACCAAAAATAACTTTGAGTGCACCTGAAGGTCAAGGGAATAATCCCACCTACCGCTCAAACGATGGCAGTATGCAGCTGGTCAGTCATGCTGGCGGTGGTACAATCGACTTTATTCAAAACAATAAAATGACAAGCTTTGATGCCATTAGTGCCGATGCAGAAGTGATTACCGAGTAAGCTTTATAAGCATAAAACCATGTGGTAAAGGTAGTAAAAAAATGACAATAAAAAAGGCAGCAAACGTTGATATCGTTGCCGCCTTTTTTGCTATTAATTTGACTTATTTTAATTTTATTTAACCAAAGCCTGTTGTTTTTCCAAACAAACTCACCAGCCAGCTTATTACTGTCCACAAGCCCCAACCGATAATGATAATAACCATTAATCCCAATATATCAGGTATATGCAAATATAGCCAAGCGACGACTGGATTGCGCCAAAAGAAACCAAAGCGACTTTGTTGTTGCTTGTCTTCTAATGACTGATGTAAAAATGGTCGATCCATATGCATGGTTTCGGTGATGCCATACTCGTCTTTTAGATGTTCATGCACGATGCCCAAGGTCTTACGACTGGGACGAATAAAGATATCGAGCAACGTTCCAATACCAGGTACGATCCCGACTACCATATCGATGAGCGCCAGTCTGACGGCTGGTGTCATTTTATGCGCCGGTACTCCCAGCTGACGACCCAATATGAACGCATAGCTGGTTAACGCCAATCCCGCCAAATCACCCGCCAGTGGAATGGTTGAAAGTGCGGCATCGGCACCCATGCCTTGTTTAGTAAAAGGAATGCGAACGAGAGAATCCATGGTATTGGCAAACTTTGCCAATTTACGCTCAGTCTCGATGACTTGCTCTCGGGTTAGCCCTTGCGCAGCCAATCTTGCCTGATAATCTACGACAGGCGCATTAGATGATTTACTCGCTTTTAATCTCGAAAATTTATTTAATTTATCCATTAAAAGTCGTCCAGATACAAGCGATGGCTATAAGAGCAAAGACATAACGCCCTACCCATATATTGGCTAAAAATGCCTGAAAGCAGGCTAAAGCATTACGGCTGGCACAAGCACTGTTTTGCTTGGCAAACATCATGGCGACTAAAGCCAGTCCAAATACGGGCGTAATGCCCAAGCTGGTTAGCGCAAAATAATGCCACATAACCGCGCCCATGATGAGTAGAAATAAAGTTTGTAGCACTGAAATAATAATCACATCATAGCGGCCAAATAATATCGCTGTTGATTTGACCCCTATCTTTAAATCATCTTCACGGTCGGCCATGGCATACTGGGTATCATAGGCGACTGTCCAACACATATATGCCAAAAATAATAGCCAACACCAAATATCAGGTGCGCCTTGAATCGCTACATAAGCCATCGGTATCGCCCAGCCGAAAGCGGCTGCCAAAAATACTTGTGGTAAATGCGTATAGCGTTTCATAAACGGATAAATAAATGCCAATATAACGGCACCAAACGACCAATAGAACACCTCAATGGGCAAAAAGAATAACAGACTGCCACTTAATAACACCAATACTAAAAATGCTGCAATGGCCTCTTTACCAGAAAGACGGCCATCGGCTAGCGGTCGACCTTTAGTACGGCCAACGTGACCATCGACTTTACGATCGGCAAAGTCATTAATCGCACAGCCTGCCGCCCGCATCAATATCGCCCCAAGGGCAAAAACAATAAAGATACTTAAACTCGGTAGACCTGCCGTAATGCCTTCGCCTTGCTGCTGTGCTTGTCCCATTGCAGCGAATAACACGCCCCATAATGTTGGCCAAAGCAGTAGCTCAATGCCCACCGGTTTATCAAAGCGTGTTAGCTGGATGTAGGCTTGTAGTTTGTCGTTAAATGTCATGGCGTTTTAATTATCATCGATAGAAAGTATTAAGTAATAATTTGGGTGCATAGCAATTTAGTATATAGAACTTGGCTTACGCTGCTTTGATACTATCAATGCCACTAAACGTGTTGCCACATCTTATTTGCTTCCATAAGTGACAGCTCAGGATATTGCTTGCGTAAGGCTTTAATTGCAGCAACTTTCTCTTTTTGTGCGGCTTGCTGACGTAAAAACGCCAATTGCTCTTTAGGATTACTTAACTCTTTTAGACGTGCTTCAAGTCGCAAAATTCTGGTACGCAGCATAATATTGATTAACAATAACGCCGCACCCATCACCCAAACGATTAATACAGACATTCCCTGCTCCTAAATTTATAAGCTGTCTTATTTCATATAATTAAACAAAATAACCGTCAAATCGTACCGCTTCGTTATGCCAGCTCTCACTTGGCTGTTGATGAGCAAGTAACGGCGCAGATTGTGGACGCTTAACAATGACGCGGCCTTGTTTTTGACCATTTTGACTGACCACTGCTTGCGCAGATTGTAGCAATTGCCGTTCTTCGTCTAATGTTGGTGGGCTGGCCAATTGGTGCAATGCTTGCATATGCTTACCCACTTTAGCCCCTTTACCCGTTTTACTATCTTGGTAGCTATCCTCTGGAAACATAGGATCTAGATACACCATATCGACGATTTTACTATTATCAGCGACTGATTCATTATTAACGCTTTGAAAATAACTAAGTGCATCCGTATTAATAATATGCAAACGTGACATCAATTTTTGCCAATTTGCTAACGTACTCATGCGCTGCTGCTCTGCTAACAATAGCAGCGCCATTAAGGGCTGCTGCTCAAGCATTATTACCTGAGCGCCAGTACTGGCCAATATTAGGCTGTCATGACCAAAGCCAGCAGTGGCATCAATAACTCTGCTATCCGCTGTGATTTTTGCCGCTTGCAATAATAACTCAGACTTGCGTCCCGCACTTACCACACGCCGCTGTAATTTATCCCATTCAGGGGCAACGCTTAAGCCATCACTCAGCCATGAGAGCTTATTTTTATCATCTAATAATAAGACAGGCTGAGTCGATGTTTGACTTAATTGCTGGCGATGTTTTTGATTTAATTTCTCTGTCACCAGTTCAATATTTAAAATAATGGGTAGCGCATGCTCAGCTATCAACGCCTGTAAGCTCTCGACTTGACTTGCCTGCGTCTGACTAACATAAAGTAGTTGGCAGTTTATAGCAGCGGTCGGTACGTGCTTTACATTGGTCATGACTGCCATTCCTTTCTCATACTTACCACATCATGAATTGCTATCAAAAACCATTCCATTATAAAGTTTAGCCTGCCATTTGATAACCAAAACCCCAAGCGGCTATTAAGACCAACACACCAGTGATAATACGCAACCAAGCAAACACCTTAAAGTCACGACGACTGACCCAAGCGACCAATAAGCGAATACAAAGTAAGGCAACGATAAATGACACGACGGTACCAATGCCTAGCACTAACCAATCTTCGCTACTGGTCAAAACGTCACGATGCTTAATAAAATCTAGTAGTGCCGCACCAATGATAACCGGAATACCCAAAAAGAAGGAAAACTCAGCGGAAGCTTTACGTGAGACCCCAAGCCACAGTGCACCGATAATGGTCGCTCCTGAACGCGAGGTACCAGGTATCAATGCCAAACATTGCAGCAAACCTATCATCAATGCCGTCTTTAGACTAACGTCTTCTGCTTCTTGCGCAATAATTGGCTTAGGACGATTTTCGACATAAAATATCAGCAAACCGCCGATAATTAGCATAATCGCAACGACAATAGGATTAAATAAATAAGCTTTAATCTCATCGGCAAAGGTAAAACCAACAATCATCACCGGAATAGTGGCAACAATTAAGCTCAATCCAAGCTGCCTTGGGTTACTCATGCCCTCTGCTTTACCCGTCAGCAGACCCATAAGTGCTTGCCATAGTCTACCCCAGTAGTCATAAATGACCGCTAAAATAGCGCCAAACTGTATCACCACCACAAACAAATCGACTTTTTCTTTGGTCCAAAAGCCCATCAAATCGGCTGATAAAATTAAATATCCTGTGCTAGAGATAGGTAAAAACTCAGTGATACCTTCAACGATACCCATGATGACAGCTTGAATTAATAAGAGTATATCCACAATTATTTTCCTAAAAACAGACCTACAGGCTGTCTTATATTATTGTTACTTTTATAATAGTTGATAGCTACGACATATTTAGTCATTATCAATAACTTCTATCTTAATAGGGAAAAACTACGCTTTCCCTTGCTCTTTGAGCGTTTTCCACGCTTGATTGCGCAGATACTGTGGTAGCGCATGCGCGGCATCTGTACCACCTAACGTCATAAACTGGGCGATGCCTAATTGCCCTATTACTACTGCATCAGGCCAAACCTCATCATGGCTTATTTGTTCATCATGCAGGCTCAATAAACCAGCACCATTGCCGACGATAGCAATGTTAAGCGCTGTTTGACTGTCATAATCTAGCAACTGCTCAGTATTTTCGCCATTGTCTTGATTAACAGGCTGCATAATATTGTCTATTAGCGCATATTGCCCAAAATAAACCTGCTGCATACGCGCATCGAGGGCACTATATACGTGCGTCAAGCCGTACTTTTGGTAGGCAGATTGGGCAATCGCTTGCAAGCTTGAAACACCGACGCAAGGAATGTCATGCGCCACGGATAACGCCTGCACTACCGCTGTATTAATCCGAATACCACTAAAGGCGCCGGGGCCACGATTAAATATTAATGCTTTTATATCAGCGAGGCGCAACTGAGCCTCAGATAAAGCGGCATCAATCATCGGTAGGATTTGCTGCGTCTGCTGGCGCTTACCCGTTTCGGTATGACTCGATAGTACTTGACCGCTGGTATCTAAAATCGCGATCGAACACTGATCAAACACGGTATCCATTGCTAAAAACATCATAACCTCGGCTTATAGTCTTGGCGCTCTAAATTGGCTTGATAACTTAGTACGGTAAAAAGCACCAGCTTCATAAAACAGCGCCTATCATAGCATTTAGGGCAGACTAATTTTATTACTTTCTATGTTTTTCATGCTTTATCCATGAGAATATATCTAAATAGGATAGACGTAAAAAACCTCAACACCATTTAGCGTCGAGGTTTTATGAAAAGATACCGTAAATAGCTTTAAGTCACTTAAAAGCGTTTTTTGAAACTCTTAGGTGCTTGGCCTTGTAGCTCTTGCATCTGCTTTTGCATCTCTTCGGTACTTGGCATGTTGTTTGGATCAAGTCCCATCTGTTTCGCCATTTGCTGCGGATTCACATCTTTAACGCCGCCTTGCTGACCACCACCGCCGAATAATGGACCACCGCCACCGCCACCGCCTGCTCCAGCACCGCCACCCATCAATCCTTGCATCGATTTCATCATTTTACTGATGCCTTCAGGCTTAGAAATCATCTTCATCATTTTTGCCATTTGCTTGTGCTGCTTGAGCAAACGATTAACGTCTTGAATCTCACGACCAGAGCCAGCAGCAATACGGCGCTTACGGCTTGGGTTAATCTTATCAGGGTTTTTGCGCTCAAATGGTGTCATCGAATTAATTAACGCTTCCATTTCACGCACTTTTTCTTCAGGCTTAGCATCTTCGACGGCTTTTTGCATATCCGAGCCACCCATACCCGGCATCTTATCTAAGAAGCCCGCCATACCGCCCATACTTTTCATTTGTTGAAACTGGGTCAATAGATCCTCAAGGTCGAACTCGCCGCCCTTTTGCATCTTTTTCGCCATTTTTTCGGCTTTATCACGATCAATCTTTTGCTCAACTTCTTCGACTAGACTAAGTACGTCACCCATACCAAGAATACGTTGGGCAATACGTTCAGGATGGAACAGCTCTAGCGCGTCTAGCTTTTCACCGCGACCTAAAAACTTGATCGGCTTACCTGTGATAGCGCGTACAGAAAGCGCCGCACCACCGCGCGCATCACCGTCAGTCTTGGTTAAAATAACACCCGTTAATGGCAGCGCATCGTTAAAGGCTTTGGCAGTATTAGCCGCATCCTGACCAGTCATCGCATCAACGACGAAAAGCGTCTCAGAAGGATTAACCGCAGCGGTTAACGCTTTGATTTCATCCATCATGGTCTCATCAATAGCCAGACGACCCGCTGTATCAATAATCAAAATATCTTGATATTGAATTTTAGCCTCTTCAATAGCTCGTAGCGCAATATCAATCGGGTTTTCGTCGCTACTTGAATTAACGAACTTGGCATTCACTTGCCCAGCGACTTGTTCAAGCTGCTGAATCGCTGCTGGACGATAGACGTCAGCAGATACTAGCATAACCTTCTTTTTATGACGCTCTTGTAGGAATTTAGCCAGTTTACCAGCAGTGGTGGTTTTACCCGCACCTTGCAAACCTGCCAAGATATAAACCACTGGTGGCTTGCCGGTCATCTCTAACTGCTGATTGGCACTGCCCATCATCTCAGTCAGCTCGTCATGGACAATTTTGACAAATGCCTGTCCTGGCGCCAACTCTTTGAGCACCTCAGCACCAAGCGCTTGCTCTTTGACACGCTTCACAAAATCGCGGGTGACAGGTAACGCCACATCGGCTTCTAGCAGCGCCATACGTACTTCGCGTAAAGTGTCTTTGATATTGTCTTCGGTCAATTGCCCTGTGCCTGCGATATTGCGCAGGCTCGATGATAAGCGTTCGGTTAAGGTATCAAACATAAATAACTCTCAGTTAAAATAATTCTCAGTTAAACCATTCAAATGGTCTATAAATAGTATTAGCGTATATTATAAAATATTGGGTCGCGCTTTTATAAAAGCAGTTATAAAAATCACTATAAAAAACAGCATATTATCAATACTATAGCATTAAGACGACTCAAAATTTATAGTCGGTCTACAAATAATGGTTTTGCCCATAATCGTTTTGCAATCAGGAATACGTAAGATGGTACTCAATTGACTGCCATTTTATGATAAATTGGATGATTGTTCTAATAATACCATTTTAGCATTAAATTGAGCGCTCATTTTTTAGCATTAAATTGAGCGCTCATTATGAGATGAGGTCTTTTATCTTGCAACTTGCATTCTTACTTGCTGGTGTGGCTTACCTCTTAGTCAGCATTCATATTGGTTGGGCGCTGATTCAAGATAAACCTATCCATAAAGGCACAAGCTTAAGCTTATTATTGGTGGGTATGTTGGCACATGCGACGCTACTCTACCCACATGTTGTCACTCTTTATGGGTTAAATTTTAACCTATTTAATATCATTAGCCTGATCAGTTTATTTTTCTTATTCTTTTATGTCATGTTCTGTTTGTACCGACCTATCGTGAGTCTGGGCATCCTCGCCGCACCGACCGCACTCATAGGTATGATAATCGGCTATATTGGCCGCGCGCCTTATCGGCCGCTCACTGATATCAGTATGGGGCTTGAAGCTCATATATTACTATCACTTGCCGCCTATTGTGTGCTGCTGATGGCGGCGGTGCAAGCGCTATTTTTGCGTCTGCAAATACGTGAGCTGAAGCACCAATCGATTCACCGTTTTTGGGTTAATAAACTGCCGTCCCTTCAAAGTATGGAAAGTCTATTATTTGATATGCTATTGGTAGGCTTTGTCCTGCTTAGCATCGCATTAGGGATTGGCTTTATTTACGTAGAAGATTTGATGGCGCAGCACATTGCCCACAAAACGGTGTTTAGCCTGCTATCGTGGCTGTTATTTGGGGCGCTGTTATTAGGCAACTGGCGTGCTGGATGGCGTGGCAAACGCGCTGCTAACATCACCATTTACGCTTTTATTTTATTAGCAATTGGCTTTGTCGGCAGTAAGTTTGTGTTAGAGATGGTGTTATAAGTAGTGCCTAATAAAAAGTCTGATAAAAAATATCGGCGGTCATCTCATTAGCGATACTTGTTAATTAGATAACCGCTTATCTAAATTTATGGATAGAAAACTTCTAATCAAAACGATTTTAATTAAAAACCACTGTTTTGTTTCCCGCTACAATCACGCGATTTTGTACATGCCAGTTTACTGCGCGTGCCAATACATTGCGCTCGATATCACGACCAATAGCCCGTAATTCCACAACCCCTTGACGATGGGTCACACGGTGCACATCTTGCTCAATAATAGGTCCTTGATCAAGCTCAGCGGTGACATAATGCGCGGTCGCCCCAATCAGCTTTACGCCTTTATCATAAGCTTGGCGATAAGGATCTGCACCAACAAACGCAGGCAAGAATGAATGATGAATATTGATAATCTGCATCGGCCAACGCTTCACAAAATCAGACGATAATATCTGCATATAACGCGCTAATACCAATAAATCATTGCCGGCCATCAATTGATGAATCTGCTCTTCTGCCTCTACCTTATTATCTTTGGTCACTGGTATATGATGAAAGGTGATGCCAAAATTCTCTACCGCTTGACGTAAGTCTTCATGATTACTGACGACAGAAGTAATCTCACAATCAAGCAGTCCGCGCTGATGTCGCCATAGTAAGTCTAGTAACGCATGGTCAAACTTTGATACTAAGATACCGACTTTGGTCTTAATGGCATTGTCGTGTAAGCGCCATTCCATATTATGGCGTTTGGCAACGGTATGGGCAAAGCTGGCTTCAAAATTATCAATAATCTCGCTCAATCCTGCTAAGACAAACTCTAAACGCATAAAGTATTGACCACCTTCATGAGCAGTTGAATACTGATCTAGAGTAATAATATTAGCGCCATAGCGATGAATAAATTCGGATACCGCTTGCACGATACCTGCTTGATCACGGCATTTAATCAATAGTGTGGCAGTATCAATAGCAGTGGTCATAGGTGGCACTTTAGATGCCTGTTGGAATGAAGTTTTCGGTGAAGCAATCGTTGCAGTGTCTGACATAGTTCGCCCAATTAGGATATAAGATTGACCAACTGCTATGAGTGCTATCAGCAGCATAGGAAACCGACTATTCTAATTGCTTTTACATAAATTTGCTGATTGAGTTGATTGTTTTTGGTTATTGAAATTATAATACAAAAACCCCCAACGCGAGGATTGGGGGCTTTTGTATTATAAAACTCTAAACTAATTTTTAAAAAAGCTGTACTGTAGTAGTTTTTGAAGTTGGTGCTGGTGTTGTGACTGATAATTTAATACTATCACCACTCGCACAGCCAGAAGTTGATACGGTATATAGAATATCTTCACTACCTTCAAAGAAGTTTTGATTTGTAGTACCATCCACCCGATTTAGATTTACAAGCTTAGGCACAGTTATATTACCATCTACTATATCAGACTCACAACTAAGATTATTATTAGGTGTTTTATCATTTACTGCAAGACTTAGCGTTGTACCAGAAGGCATAGATACTGTTCTTAGACTGTTACCATACATTTCAAATGAGATTGCTTCTGGTGTAACCCTGTAGTTATAAAAAGTTGGCGTATCGTTAGCAACACCCATGATAATTTGTTTGCGTAATACCGTCGCTAATGAGTCGTCGCATGTAGTCGGAATATTTATATTTTCAAGTACAAAATTTGGTAGGTTAGGTTGAGATAGAGTACTTGCAGCACAAGAAACTTGTTTAGCGTTATCTGGGAGCGCTCCTCTTTTATAAACAAATTCACCAGGATTATATTTCAGATCCTCATTGTCATCACGAAAGAAGTTACCAATATTATCTAACAGACTATCTATTCCTGCCGTATAGACATTGTCTCCATTTAAATCTGAATACGCCTTATCTCCTTCTACATATGCAATCACGCTAACTCGACCATTTGCAGGTCTCGGATTCTGTGAAGTAAATGTCACAGAACAATTGCCTTCAACTGTTGCGCAATTTGGAGTGATGGTGCCACCCTCAGCCACAAAGCTAACCACTGTACCATTAGGAACAAAGTTGCCTTGACGGTCAGTCAAATAAACTGACACACCTGAAGTATCAATAGCATTATCAGCTAGAACATTTTTTTCAAGTGCTAGTGTAATGCCTTTTTGCGTAGGTCTCCCTGTAGCAACAGCTATATTCTTAGCTGAAGCAGAGATAGATTTATCTGATTTTAATGTAGCTTGAATCTCTACTGGTCCAGGAATATTACCTGGATATAGATTTACAGTCACTCTTCCTGATGAATCGCTTTTTAATGTATCAGGATTTCTATTACCTTGCGAAATGAAATTAAAGTCAATGGGAGACTTAATTAAATCAAGTATTACCTCTTGATTGGCTGCTGGCACACCATTAGAATAAACTGTAAATTCAATCTGACCAGAAGATGATGAACCACTATCTTTTGCACCTAGTACTACTGACTCATTAGTAGAATATATAATATTACTAGCCTTTATAGCTTTAATATTAATTTCGATACTTTGAGCAGAAGATGTATTATTAGCTGTCACTGCCGTAATGGTCTGCTTACCTTCACATAAATTACCATTACTACCTATTGCTTTATAAGTTGAACTTATATTCCCCTGGTTTGAAGAGCTCACAATAGCGTTTTCAAATGATCCACAGGTCGCAGAAAAATTGACTGTCACATCATTTTGAAATTGATTGGTTACCGTGTCTTTAGTTTGCAAGGTAACTATAGTAGAGGCCCCTGACTCTAAAACACTTTCTCCTGTTGAAAAGCTCACTAAAGTAATATCAACCGACTGTAATGAGTAGTTATATTCAGCAGTAGTAGCAGTCATATCCTCATACTTAGCTGTGGCAGATAAACTATAGCTACTAGTATCATTGGAGGATAGTGGCACTACAGAGGTGGTTGCAACGCCTTCCGCATTAGTCAATACTGCACCGTTAGTTGTTCCAAACTTAACTCCTTCACCATTGAAGGTAACTAAGGCACCGCTTACCCCATTACCTTTAGAGTCTGTTACAGTTACCTTAGCAGTTGCACCTGCCGTCGACACAACTCTAGTGAGATTACCATTAGCATCTAAAAGCGACATCGGGCTGATCTTCAGCACATTTCCAATATTACCATTACCTATACCGCCACCATCAGTACCCGTACCTGGCTGGACACCCAAATCAGGTGCAGGTGCGACTATATCTGTGCCATCCCCACCACCACAGCCTGCCAATGCTAAGGCGCAAGTTAAAAAAGTGAGCTGAAACAACTTAGACGTAAGTGGTAGTGCGCTATATGACATTTTTGAACTCCGCAGCAGCAGTAATTTATCTGATTAAATATACACAGTCTTTCCATAGCCTGATATTGGCTTAGTAAAGATACATAGTTTTACAATAATAGCAGTTATATTAACAGATTGTATTAAATATATAACCGCAACTTTACTGACTTTTGTTATAACTTACAACTAAAAAATGAATCTTTACTATTAAATAATCAATAACATAGTGCACTCAATTCAGGGTATAATAGCGGTCGTTTAAACCAACAACTATCACAAAAATATTTGAGTATTCATTACTTTTATGGTATAAATGTCGGCTTTAAAATTTTCTGAATTGGTTTGCCTGTTATTTGCCTTTAATGACAGTAAATCAGCTCAACATTCATATAGTTTTGTTTGGTGCAAAGCTGCCGCTTGCTGTGTCCATGCCGCAAATACGTGCAACTTGCCCAGACTGGTATGAGAAAACCTCATACCTCATAGATTAGGAGTTCGCCATGTCTAGAGTTTGCCAAGTGACTGGAAAGCGCCCTATGGTGGGTAATAATGTTTCGCACGCAAACAACAAAACCCGTCGTCGCTTTCTACCAAACCTTCATAACCATCGTTTTTGGGTAGAGTCAGAAAATCGTTTTGTACGTCTACGTGTGTCTACCAAAGGTATGCGCATCATTGACAAACTGGGTATCGATAAAGTGCTAGTAGATTTACGCGCACAAGGTCAAAAAGTATAAGTGACTATTGGCAGTTTAATTAACTGATGATAATCGTTGATTAGACTGCTTTTAAGTGATACATCTATGAAATTCATATTTATTTCGTAGATGTATCACCACTTAATATTTTGGATCCATACCTATCGATTGAAGACCGCTCATTTACAGGAAAGCTATCATGAGAGATAAAATTAAATTAGTATCAACTGCTGGTACTGGGTATTACTATACCACTACCAAAAACAAGCGCACTATGCCTGGCAAAATGGAGATGAAGAAATTCGATCCAAAAATTCGCCAACACGTGCTCTTTAAAGAAGCAAAAATCAAATAATATCCATTTGTATAAATGGTTTTATTTGAACAAAAAAAAGGGTTTATCAATGGATAAACCCTTTTTTTATTGCTGAGATTTTGACTCTCTACTATTTAGCTGTTTGCTACTAATTTATACAGCATTAACTATAATGCGTCGGTTCTTTATCATAAACATGGGCATGCCATTGGCTCATCTGCTTTTGCATGATTACTTGAATCGCCGCATGAATCATATGCTGACCAATCGCTTGGGTATCACTACCTAATATCTCTTTTAGCTTATCAGAAAAATCAATCGTCATCAGCGGCGCTTCATCTTGTTCAGCGTCACGTAATAGCAATTTGCCATCGTCTGCTTCTACCAGCTCAAGGGTTGTCTCTTTGGCAAATCCTGCGAACTGATCTGTACTGTCATTATCTACTTCTATCTCATTATCAATATCGTATGGCATTAATGTTTTCCTTATTATCCCGTTTTATACCTGTAAAAAACGCGCTGATTCAACTTCCTAAAGCTACTGTCTTACAGTGATGCGGGCAAAACTATCTTACTCATACAATGGACGCTTTGAGCCTAGAATTCAAGGGCTGTCATACAAGTCTTTTGCACAAACAGGGTTTAACTGTTTCAGTTTTATAGAAGCCTGTCACTAATTAACGCCAGTAGCGCAGCTTTGCTAAGGTGAATAAGAACGCAACAAACATACCAAGGTAATAAACAAGCTTTAGCTCAAAAGTAGGGTCGCGATATTTGAATGGTAGCGCCACAGTGGCAGTAGCCGTTGGCAGTATCAATAACATCAGCAGCCAGTTTTCAAAGACGTGTAACCAGCCTTGCAGGTCAGTACCATGTCGTAGCGACGACAGTCCTAACAGCAAACAGCCAATAATTAAGCTTGTGAATAAACCATTTGGTAAGTCTTTTGGATAAATGATATTGGCAATATTGGTCGGTACTATTCTCATATAAAATTCCAGTCACGCTTATAGAGCATGACTTAACGATTAAAAAGTATATCAAAAACGGCTTATAGAAAATATTGCAATACTATATTTATTAAGCAGATTTATCTTTGCTGATAAAGGTTTAACTATAAGTACCCATCAACCATAGCATCGATATACAAGACGTTAAATAACCCAAGCTAATGGCATTCCAGCCCTCTATATGCATACCTTTAATCTTGTTAAGTATGCGTGAACCCACCCAAAAAAACAGGGGGATACCAAGCATAAATGCGGGCACTATCACCGCAGCGTGGCGTAATACCTCACCGGTATCATCACCTACCATCAAGCGAAAACCATAGCCTGCTAGACTTAAAACAAGCGCAAACACTGCCAAACCTATTGTAATACCTTTAGGTACTAAGCTAGGTGATTGCGGCACTTGCTTGGTTTCAGGTCGAATTTTAACGTTTTGGGTATTCATATTTCACCTTTACGTGATGTATCGTTATATATAATAAGTCAGACAACACATCTCAATATAATTGATTCATTATTCAATATAATGGTTATGAATTGCCATTTGCCAAGGCCAGCTCTTCGCGCATGGCATCGATAGCAGCCTTATAATCTTCTTGATTAAATATCGCGGAACCCGCAACAAACATATCAGCGCCTGCTTCCGCAATAGCTCGAATATTACTGGCTTTAATACCACCATCGACTTCTAATCTGATGTCACGGCCACTGGTAATGATGCGCTGACGGACTTGGCGAACTTTTTCTAGAGTACCCTCAATGAACGACTGACCACCGTAACCGGGATTGACGCTCATCAGTAAGATTTGATCTACTTTATCCATAACGTAGTCTAAATAATGTAATGGGGTCGCTGGGTTCAATACCAAGCCACATTCTGCACCGCCATCTTTAATCAGCTGCAAAGAGCGATCAATATGCGTGCTGGCTTCTGGATGGAAAGTGATGATACTCGCACCCGCCTCTAAGAACTGCTCAATCATACTATCGACAGGGCTAACCATGAGATGTACGTCAATTGGCGCCTCAATCCCATAGTCACGCAGCGCCTTGCAAATCATACTACCAAACGTTAGGTTGGGTACATAATGATTATCCATCACATCAAAATGTATGACATCGGCACCTGACTCTAATACTCTGTCTACTTCTTCGCCCAGTTTGGCAAAGTCGGCAGATAAAATAGAAGGAGCGATTAGATATGGCTTAGAGGGACTGATCATGATTGAGCTACCTAATTGATGTTTATACATTGATAGTTATATAAAAGTTTAATAAAAAAACTGCTGTCGGTGTTAGTAATCTCTACATATCTAACGTAACCATGCTAATCAAAAGTACTAAATAACTAGCGTGGCTTATATTGAGTTTTACAGTAAGCGCGACCTACTTCAAAGCCTCGTTTTGCTTGGTGCTTGGTAGCACGATTGCTCACGCGCTGACGCCATAATCGAAAAGACGATGGTTTTAGCTCTTGACGCATGAGCTTAATAACACCAGCTTCATTAAGACCGTAGCTATGCTCTATCGCCCCAAACGGCGTTCTATCTTCCCAAGCCATCTCTATTACACGTGAAACTTGCGATTCATCAAGTACTCTATCGCCAGCTTCATTGACTGATTGGGCGATAAATTCATTTGAGTTAATAGGATTGGTTTGCTCGCCATTCAAATTGGCATTAGCATTAATATTAATATGGGTACGCTGCTTATTTTTTAAAGCCGCATCCATATCGGCTTGCATAGTCGCAAGCGCTAATTGAGCAGCATTAGAATCTGCTAGCTGAACGCCTGCTTTAAGGACTGTTAAATCCTGATAACTTGCCATAAGAACAACCTTGTAACTATAAAACAATATAGCGAAATAATAATGCGACATCAAAACCTAGTTAAGCTGTGCCTTGCGCCAGTGATGTTCGATATGATCGTTAATAACGCTCTGAATAAAATAATAGCTATGGTCGTGACCTGCCTGATAACGTAAAGTTAAGGGCTGCTTGGCTTTTTCACAAGCCTGTTGTAATTTAGACGTTTGCAACTGACCTTCTGCTAAAAACTCATCAGCAGCACCTTGGTCGACCAAGATACTCGAATACTGCTGACCGACTTGTTCAATTAACTGTGAAGCATCTGCTTGCGACCACAAGGATGTATCATCACCGAAATACTCTGCATAAGCTGCCTGACCCCATGCTGATTCACTGGCCGCGCACACTGGCGATAAAGCTGAGACGCTGACAAACTTACCTGGGAATTTAAAGCCCAATAATAAAGCCCCGTGACCGCCCATCGAGTGCCCTGTGATACCGATACTATGAATCGGAAACTCTGAGCGCAGCAAATCGTATAACTCATCGACGATGTAGCTTTGCATATTGAAGTTTTCTGTCCAAGGTGCTTGGGTGGCATCGACATAGTAGCTTGCGCCTTGACCGACAAAATAGCGCTCGTCGTTTGGCACTTCATTGCTATCTCTACTGTCAACGCCGCCACTACTTCTAGGAGACGTGTCAGGCGCAATAAATATCATGCCAAGCTCGCTACATTTTTGTTGAAAATGGGCTTTGTGCGTGACATTATCGGCATTACAAGTGAGACCTGATAAGTATAAAATCGCCGGACAACGCTGCCCTGCTAGCGCTTCATCAGGCAGATAAATACTAAAGGTCATCGTCGTTTTGGTAGACGTTGATTGATGGCTATAGTAATGCTGTTCACCATCAAAGCAGCGATTGACACTTTTTTGCGTGAGCTGGGTGTTGGCTGATAAACTGTGATTATAAGAATTATTCATGAGCAGTATCCTTTTTTATCCAAGGTAAAATAGCAATGGCTTATAAGAAGTACTTAGTTAAGAAATAGTACCATTTACAAAAATTTAAATAGTGCTTAAGATTTAGTCGTTAGTATTATCAACACTTACAGGTATACTTGGAACCGCATCAGGCACGATATTAATAGAGTTTGTCGCATTAGGATTATTAGTAATACTAGCGATCGGCGGTCGTGTTTTATCAAACAATACTTGCTCAAATGCCGGCAAGGCGGTTTCCATTAAACTGCCGATAACCATTTGCGGCTCTGACGGCTCAAATCCCATGTAAAGCTCACGCTCTTGTACTCGATAAGCAGCATCTTTAAAGGCGGCAGAAAAACTGGTGTTTTCACGTAAGCTTTCTGCAAAGAAGGCTTGACCAAAATAGGTCATCTCTGCCGTATTGGTACAGCCAAACGACATCTTGTCAGCTGCCGAAGCAGTAATCACCACCGTCGTCGGTGACGCCAATTCATCGATAAATGAGCCCGAATAACAAGCTGATACTACGATGACCCGCCAGCGAATACCTGACGCATCCAAAGCCTCACGCAACCAAGTAGCATCCAAATTATCCATCGCAAGCGGTGGATTAGATAAATGGATAAAGTCTTGATCGCCGTGCGACGATAGCGTCATAAACAGCACGTCTTCATCAGCATTCATCTGCTGACCAATTCTTTTTAAACCACGCAATATACTGGTCTTAGTCGCAATCGGCTCATCCAACCAAGTGTAAGTATTGTTAATTAATGCCAGCGAATGTCCGCTGGTACCAAAACGCACATCAAACAACTCGCGTACTTTATTAATCTCAGAGCGAAAGACGTTTTGATCGGAAAATCCCGCCACACCCATAAAGTACCAGTCGCTTTTACCCGCTACACTTGGGTCAAGACGCTCCAAAGCTTCCTGCAGTAGACGTGGCTGCTCGTACAATGCCGCTTCTTCCAATACCGGCTCTACAGCAATCTGCTTAAATATGGGTTGGTCAGCGACGTTGCGCTGCCATATCGTCAATAATGCCACCGCACCGATAATGACGATGACACGCTCCCACCAAGGTATACGCAAGCGACGAGAAAAAATCCATAATAAGGCTAAAGTTTGCCATAAAAACAGCACTAAAAATAAGATAGGTAAAAACGAATAGCTCCAATCAGGCAACCAACCATAACTACCTAAAAACTGCACCAAGCTCTGTAATAACGCTGATAAGGTATCAGCCACCAACCACAGTAATACAGGCACGAAAACCAGCGCTTGATTACCAGCGCGTCGTGCCAAAATAATACCGCTTAATAATATAATCATCGGCCAAATTAGATAGCTGACCAATCCTTGCTCATTGAAAACACTGCCGTCTGGGGCGGCTAACCAAGAAAATAGTACGTTACTACCAAGCGCTAACAGCGCGAACACTGCAAACTGGATAAAGGTTGGTTTTACCCAAGAAAACGCCCGCGTCGACCCTACTAGCATCCACAAGGTTGCAATGATATTGGCAGCGAAATTGAGCGAAAAGCGCTGAAGCGATACGGTTTTTAATGACGCAAGTGACAAAGACTTAGACCTCTAGCCAATCGAGAGAAATAAAACACATCAATGATAAATACTTTGATATCGATGCCATTTAACGTGTTTAATTTACATTTTTTGCACGGCATACGACTATCAGTTTTATATTTAATTCACTATGAAATGATTATAAGAGACGAATAGCGCACATCTATTATATTATTGACTAATAGTTTAGCTCGCTAATCTATCGCGATTGTAACGGATTGTCGGTCAAGAGCATAAGGCTGAATTGTAAAATTCGCTTAAAAAATCCATTAAAAAAAGGAGGTCTTAGACTCAAGACCTCCTTTTATATCAAAACATTCTAATAAAGATTAAACACTATCTCATCAATAACTCATTGACGCGTTTGAGATAAGCAGCTGGATCTTCTAATTGACCGCCATCTGCTAGCAATGCTTGGTCAAAAATCACTTGCGCCAACTTATCAAAATCGACGTCAGACTGCTCGCTACTCTCAAGTTTTTTAATCAGTGGATGATCAGGGTTAACTTCTAATGTTGGTTTGCTTTCTGGTACATCCTGCCCCATTTGCTTAAGCATTTGGATCATCTGTGGCGATAGCTCACCTTCACCAACAACCAAACAAGCAGGACTGTCGACTAAGCGCGTAGAAACTTTAACGTCTTTCGCGCGCTCGCCTAATGCTGCTTTGAGCTTATCAACCACTGGCTTTAAAGTTTCTTGTGCTTTTTCCGCTTCTGCTTTTTCGGCTTCATCCTGCAAATCGCCTAAATCAACCGCGCCTTTTGCGATGTTTTGTAGCGGTGTCTCATCAAATGAAGTTAAGAAGTTCATTGCCCATTCATCTACACGACTGGTCATCAAAATAACTTCGATGCCTTTTTTCTTAAACAACTCAAGTTGTGGGCTGTTTTTTGCTGCTGCTAAGTTATCAGCCGTTAAATAATAGATGGCTTTTTGCCCGTCTTTCATACGCGCCTTATAGTCTTCAAAGCTGGTGGTCTCACCATCTTGAGTGCTGGTCGCATAGCGGAGCAATTTGGCAATACGCTCTTGATTGCCCATGTCTTCGCCAACGCCTTCTTTGATGACATCACCAAACTCGGCGTAGAACTGGGCGAATTTTTCTTGCTTATCGCTGTCTTCACTATTAGCAAGGCTTGCAAGTAAAGTCAAAATACGACGGGCGTTACCATCACGGATAGATTTTACATCACGTGACTCTTGTAAGATTTCGCGGCTGACGTTCAGTGGCAAGTCTGCTGAATCAATCACCCCTTTGACGAAACGCAGGTACATCGGCAGTAATTGCTCAGCTTCGTCCATAATAAAGACGCGTTTGACGTATAACTTTAGCCCATGCTGCTGGTCACGAGTATATAAATCGACAGGTGCCTTTTTCGGAATATATAACAGCTGCGTATACTGTACGCGACCTTCAACACGGTTGTGCGTCCAAGTCAGCGGCGCATCCATATCATAAGTGATGTTTTTATAAAAATCGACATACTCATCGTCTTCAATCTCAGATGCTGAGCGTGTCCATAATGCACTGGCTTTATTAATGGTTTCCCATTCATCAGTCAGTACCATTTGTCCATTGGCAGGTGTGTCGCTGCCCTCTTCCGCTTCATCTTCTTGCCAGACTTCTTTACGCATCTGAATCGGTAAGCTGATATGGTCTGAGTATTTATTCACTAACTGCTTAATTTTGCCACGGTCTAAGTAGCTGTCTTCGCCTTCAGAATACTCTTCTTTTAAATGCAAAGTGATGGCAGTGCCGCGAGTAGCTTTAGTGATTGGCTCAACGGTAAAGCTACCGGTACCATCTGATACCCAACGTACGCCTTTATCCGCAGGCTCGCCTGCTTTGCGTGATTCAACGCTAATCGTATCGGCAACGATAAAGCCAGAATAGAAACCGACACCAAACTGGCCGATTAATTGACCTTCTTGCTTTTGTGATTCAGACAATTTATCTAAAAATGCTTTGGTACCTGACTTGGCAATCGTACCTAAGTTTTCGATGGCATCGGCTTCATTCATGCCAATACCATTATCAGTAAAGGTAATCGTCTTAGAGTCTTCATCGACGGCGATACGAATACGCAGCTCGCCATCATTTTCATAAAGACTGTCGTCATTGGTGGCTTCAAAGCGCAACTTATCACAGGCGTCAGAAGCATTAGAGACCAGCTCACGCACAAAGATATCAGCATTAGAATATAGCGAATGCGTTACTAAATGCAGCAGCTGCGCCACTTCCGCTTCAAACGTATGTTTTTTTAATTCTGGGTTTTTGCTATCAGCTTTCTGGTTATCAACTGGGGTCTGTTCACTCATAAAAAACTCCTTCAATTTATACTAAAAATTTATTATCAAATAGCCATAATCAAAATAAACTTGCTCAAATATATATTAGAGAAGCCAATCTTTGAATACCGCTAAGCTGTTTATACTAATAGGGGCGCGGAAGAAAATTTCAAGCTCAAAAACTTTATTCAATAAAAAACACCGCCCTAGTTTCCTAAGGCGGTGTCATTGTATAAGCCATTTATTTAGATAATAGTTACTAAATAAACGCTAGTAGTTATACCCAATAGCTATATTTAATAGCTGTATTTAATCACTATGTTTAATAGCTATAAACAGCTAGGTAAATGACGAGCAGGATCTGAGTCACGGGCTGCCATCGCATCTTCAACACTTAATCCTAATGCTTTGGCAACGCCTACGCCATAAGCGGCATCACACCAATTACAGTTACGAATATGACGATACTGAATAAAGTCAGGTACGCCCGCTAAATTATTAGCAGTATTATCAAAAACTACTTGCTGCTGCTCAGCACTCATGAGATTAAACAATGCGCGAGGTTGGCTAAAGTAATCGCTATCGTCTTCACGGAAATCATAGTGTGCTGCATCACCATTAATCTTTAATGGTGGCTCAGCATAGTCAGGCTGCTCTTGCCACTGACTAAAACTATTTGGCTCATAATGCGGGCGACTGCCATAATTGTCATCGACACGCCCTTGACCATCACGATGGTTACTCATCACTGGGCAGCGCGGCTTATTCACAGGGATTTGTTGATGATTGACACCGACACGGTAACGCTGTGCATCGGCGTAGTTCACCAAGCGATTTTGTAGCATCTTATCTGGTGAGACGCTGATACCTGGCACCAAGTTACTTGGGGCAAATGCCGCTTGCTCAACATCAACAAAGTAGTTGTCAGAGTTTCTATTCAATTCAAACTCACCAACTTCGATCAATGGGTAATCACCTTTTGGCCATACTTTGGTTAAATCAAACGGATGGTAAGGCACTTGATCAGCCTCAGCTTCAGGCATGATTTGCACATACATTTTCCACTTTGGAAAATCACCGTTTTCAATGGCATCATACAAATCTTTTTGATGACTTTCACGGTCCGCACCAACGATATCTGCTGCTTCAGCATCGGTTAAGTTTTTGATACCTTGCTGAGTGCGGAAATGGAATTTCACCCAAAAACGCTCGTTGGCTGTATTCCAAAAACTATAAGTATGCGAGCCAAAGCCGTGCATATTTCTATACGAAGCTGGAAGACCACGATCACTCATCACGATAGTAACCTGATGCAAAGCTTCTGGCAGCAAGGTCCAAAAATCCCAGTTATTGGTCGCCGAGCGCATATTGGTACGCGGGTCACGTTTGACTGCTTTATTTAAATCCGGGAATTTGCGTGGGTCACGTAAAAAGAATACTGGTGTATTATTACCCACCATATCCCAGTTGCCCTCTTCGGTATAAAACTTTAGGGCAAATCCGCGAATATCACGTTCGGCATCAGCGGCACCGCGCTCGCCTGCCACCGTACTAAAGCGCGCAAACATTTCCGTCTGTTTACCAACTTCACTGAAGATATTGGCACGGGTATATTTGCTAATGTCGTGGGTGACGGTAAACGTACCAAAGGCGCCAGAGCCTTTTGCATGCATACGGCGCTCTGGAATCACTTCACGGGCAAAGTTAGCTAGCTTTTCACTTAACCAGATATCTTGTGCCAATAGTGGACCACGCTTGCCTGCCGTGAGACTATTTTGGTTGTCCGCAACTGGTGCGCCATTACTCATGGTTAATTGAGTGGGTGCATATGGACATTTTTTATCGCTCATGTCGTTGCTCATAGTTATACTCCTTTGAAACATAAATGGATTAAAGTACAAAATCTATTCTGAATAGACCTCTATCAATATGTCCAGAATAGTAGTAAGTTTGTTCGAAAAACGACTATTTTTGTTCATAGTAACCTGTAATTTCAATAATATTGCCTTGTTAGGTACTATTACAACCGATTACCATTGATTTGTATAATTAATTAACTACATGCTTTAGTTTTGTTTTTTAGAACTACTTAGATTGTTTTTTAACTCATCCAAATGGCTTTGATTCCTAGGGTAACTTTCAATAAGACCTGCCTACTAAATAATTCTTAGCATTAGCATGGCATCGGACGAATCGTCAAAATCTGCTCACTGCGACCAAAGGGTCCTTGAGTATCATGGAGTATCGCACTGCTAACGCCGATCCCATCAGCACCGTATTGCTGCACGGCTTCAATGCCTAACCAGCGACCTTTTGGCGCGCGATGCATGTGGATTTGCAAATCCGTATTGGGGAACATCCATTCTAACGTAGACAACCCAAGTCCAAGCCGCGGCACGACGCCATTAGCCGTATCGACCATGCCTAATAAGTGCACCATATCATCAGTGGGCTCGCCCTCTACTATGTCAACATCATTGGTTATCCATACCATGCCGCGACCGGGACGACGGTCTGGTTCGGCAACTAGGCGTACGCTTTCGATAAAACCACCTGGCCAGCCTTTCATATCATCCCAAACTGGCAAATCCTCAGGTTTATACACAGATTTTTGATCCTCAAGCCCTGCAATCTCGCTGGTATCTTGGGTCATTAGTCGCCACGCCCGCGCAATGATAGCATCGCGGCCACGACTGCTCATCACTGCCTCGATAAGCTCAATGGTCTTGCCCGGACGGATACAACGCGTAGTAATAGTAAAGTCATCAAGCGGTATTAACCCTAAGATATCTAGGCTAATACGAGCGATGCGCATATGCGCTTGTGGCGCAAAACTTTTTAATTCAGCGGTAAGTATGCCTGTTGCTGGTGCCATATGCTGCTCGTGCTCATTCCAAGCACCTTGGGCATGTTGGGTTGGCTGGTAATGCGCCACGCTGCTGCCATCTGCTTGCTGTTCGCGTTTTATAAAGTTGTAATAAGCTGACATGACTTTCCTAGAGGCTGTTTATTAAAATATTCTATGTCTTATTATGGGTCGTGAAATCATACTACTTACCCACTTGGGTGATCGGAATACGCAAAGCTTTGGGCAAACTAAACATGACATTTTCTTCAATACCTGACAATTCACTCGGCAAATCACCACCCCAATCTTGCAGCTGCTGTAACACTTCTTGAATCAGCACTTCAGGCGCTGAAGCACCAGCAGTCACACCGACACTCTGTATGCCATCGAACCAACTTCTATCCATTTCAGTAGCATTGTCAATCAGATAAGCACTGCAATTCATACGCTCTGCCAATTCACGCAAACGATTAGAGTTTGACGAGTTTGGCGATCCAACCACCAATACCACTTCACAGCGACCGGCTAAGTCTTTAACCGCATCTTGGCGATTTTGAGTAGCATAACAAATATCGTCTTTTCGAGGACCTTGAATGCTTGGGAATTTATCTCTAAGCGCATCGATAACGCGAGCAGTGTCATCCATGGATAAGGTCGTTTGAGTGACAAATGCCAAACGCTCAGCATCTTGTACGGTCAATGCTTCGACGTCGGTTTCATTTTCGACCAAATGTATCTGTCCACCATGACGATGGTTAAAGCGTCCCATAGTGCCTTCTACTTCAGGATGCCCAGCATGTCCAATTAGTACCGCATCCATACCTTCTTGGGCAAACTTAGCAACTTCTATATGCACTTTGGTCACCAAGGGACAAGTGGCATCAAACACCGTCAAATCACGGCGCTCCGCCTCATCTTCGACGGCTTTTGAGACGCCATGAGCCGAAAAAATAACGATTGAGCCATCCGGCACTTCATGCAGCTCTTCAACAAAGACCGCACCACGATTGGCTAAGTCAGAGACCACAAATTTATTGTGTACGACTTCATGACGGACATAAATGGGTGGCTCAAAACGTGTTAGTGCTTGATTCACAATCGCAATCGCGCGATCCACACCAGCACAAAATCCACGTGGATTGGCAAGATAAATTTGCATAAGAAGGCCTATCATTAGATAATTTATAGTTAAAGCTTAGATTTAAAAGCTTCCATTCAAAAATTGGGATGAAATCGATGCTCTACTTTAGCATAATTTGCTTTTATTGCCCTTGAAAAAAGCAGTGTCTTAATAGCAATGTTGTATATGGAAGCGGCAGTATGCTAATAGCGCGTTGATAAGAAGCGTTTTAAGTAAAATAAAAGCAGACAAAGCAGTTTATAATGATGCCTCAATTATTATTATGATTATAGTTTCTATCACTATACATGATGGTGTTTTTTCACATGATGGTGTTTTTTCTTTTTACCAGCCTTTAGCCGTTTACTAAGGCACTTTTTAGTCTTTTATTAGGACACACTTTACTAGGACAGACTGTATGACAGGTTCATTATTTATTATCACCGCCGCCTCAGGTACGGGCAAGACTTCACTGGTAAAGCAACTACTGGCCACCACCAATGATTTGACTGTCAGCGTTTCGCACACAACACGCACGCCACGTCCGGGCGAGATTGATGGTCATCATTATCATTTTACTGACGTCGATAACTTTGTGACGGCTATTGGTGAAAATAAGTTTTTAGAACACGCTGAAGTATTTGGCAATTACTATGGTACCTCAGAACAAAGTGTACGCACGCAGTTAGAGGCAGGCGTTGATGTTATCTTAGAGATTGATTGGCAAGGGGCGCTACAAGTCAAAAAGATATTTACCGAAGCGACGATGGTTTTTATTTTGCCGCCGAGTCTTTCAACGTTACGTCAACGTCTCTCGACGCGTGGGCAAGATACTATGGAAGTGATAGAGCAGCGTCTTGCCGGCGCAGTGACTGAAATGGCACAGTACGTCAATTTTGATTATGTCATTATCAACGATAGTTTTGAGGTCGCTTTGACTGAGCTAAAAGCCATTATCGTCGCGGATAGACAGACCCTTAGTCGTCAACAGCAGCGTTATCATCGCACCATTACCAACTTGCTAAATCCGAAGGTAGAAGAGTAATTGGCACGCCGACTATTATTCTGGGCTCTTTCAGTAACTAGACATAAAAAGCAACTACGCGTATAAGCAAAAAATGCTATAATGCCTAGCTATCACCCTTTATATTTTTGATATTATTTTTATTGAGTGGCGGGCAAGGTCCGTTACTAATAAAAACAACCGAGGTAGCTATTTATGGCACGAGTGACAATTGAAGATTGTTTGGATAATGTTGATAATCGCTTTGAGCTGGTTTTAGTCGCAAGCAAGCGCGCCCGTCAGCTAGCCAAAGGTATTGCTGAGCCGTTGGTTGACGTCGATAATGACAAACCAACAGTATTGGCATTACGCGAAATTGCTGCTGGCAAAATCACCCGCGATATCCTCAACCAGCCTGAGCATAACTTTGCTACTAGCTCAATGGATTTAGCACTATCAGGCGATCATAGTTTTTAATAAACCGCCTAGATAAGGTCTATTAGATAAAAAACCTAAAGCGCCTAATGGCTTTATAAAATAAATAGACAGATTGACTGACGATAGAGACCACAGCATAGGCTGTGGTTTTTTGGTTGTAATGATACTGCCTTTACTGTTTTAGTAACCGTTGACCACTTAAAACATACCATTGAGTGAGAATTTCTTAATTTTTGCAGTGCCTACCCCCTTAGCGGTTGACATTGAAGACGATTTAAGATTAATTAGAGGGTGGTCTATCTATATATATTTTTCTGCTTTTTATAGTAGCTCAGCATTTATTCAGTCATTATTTACCTTGATAGATTCTTTACCTCAATAAATAATCAGGCAAACAGGTAATGGAAAATAGGATCGTTACTTTATGAGTCAAACCTTGCCTAAACTTAGTCATCCTTTAGTTGATGACGCTCAATACAATCTAGTACGTTCAGTAGGTTATCTCACTGCCGCTGAGCGTCGTGATATTATTGATGCCTGCGAGTTCGGTGATATTGCGCATATTAAAGACAAGCGCAAATCGGGAGAGCCTTATATCACCCACCCGATTGCAGTCGCAGAGATATTGGCCGGCTTTCGCTTAGATCGGGATACAGTCATTGCGGCAATTTTGCATGATACGGTCGAAGATACTGAGGTAAGTGATGAACAAATCGAACAGCGCTATGGCAAAGTGGTCGCCAGACTGGTCGATGGGGTAACCAAATTAAAGTCGTCGACGCATAATAAACAAGAAAATAAAGCCGCCACCTTTCATAAAATCCTGACTGCCACACTCGCTGACCCGCGTGTATTGATTATCAAGCTTGCTGACCGTTTGCATAATATGTCGACACTTGATGCGGTACGCCCTGAAAAACAACGCACCACCGCTCAAGAAACACTGGATTTTTATGTGCCCTTTGCACGGCTAATGGGTCTCAATGACATTGCCGATTATATCGAAGTGCTTTGTTATCGCAACCTTGATTCTGAGATGTATAATAAAATCTCTGATAAGCTGCTACAACACGGGCTTGGACGTAATTTTCAAAGAGAAGCCATTCATGGTTATCTGACTATTGTATTAAACAATTTAGGTCTTGGTGGTGGACACGTTAAGGTTTTGGACAATCGCGTGGTTATCTATCGGCAGTTTTTCCGAAATCGCGGTGAGATTAATGCCTTGCTACGCCATTATGCTTTTGAGATTGTGCTAGATAATATCGAAGCATGTGATAAGTTGGCTTATTATCTGATTAAAAAATACCAGATAGATGACAGGCATATTGAAGATAATATCCGTAGACCCTTACCTGGTGGTAATCAATCGCTTACCCTTATCTATGAGCGTGATAATGATTTTGTTAAAGTCACTATTTTGACCAAGCAAATGCAGAATGCGGCAAGGCTCGGCGTCATTGGCGCTGAACACGCCTCTGATGTTAGCCAATCAGTCATTCAAGCATCATTGCGCAATATGAAAGATTTGGTCGATGAAGACTGTTTAAACGCAGGCAATCCTGATTTTGCTGCTGCGGTTTCTACCATTAACGAACTGATGGACTATCTGCACTCCAGCAAAATCATTTGTTATAGTCCGCAAGGGCGCGCTTATGAGTTACCGCAAGGGGCAACCGCGCTAGATTTTGCCTATGCGGTTGGACCTATGATTGGTAATGTCGCCGTTGGTGCTAATATCGATAACAAACCTGCTAAGCTTGGTACCGTCGTCAAAAATGGACAGTTGGTTGAAATCGAAGTAAACAGTCACTCTGAACCAAAAGCTGAATGGCTTGGCTTTGTAGTAACTAATAAAGCTCGTGAAGAGATTTTGCGCTGGTTCAAAGATTTATCTGCTGCTGATAAGCAACATCATGGCATGCAAGCATTAGATCGCGCGCTAAAAACCTATCAAAAAAGCTTGGATGACTTAACCGATAGTGATTGGAAGAATCTAACGGAATGGCGCGGACTGACAGAAAAAGAGGCGCTATTTGAGCAGATAAGCTCTGGTACGCTATTGCCGCAACTGGTGGTAACGCGTTTATTTAGCGATGAAGTTAGCGATATACAATCGCAAGAACGTATCGATGATATGACACAACCACAGCAGCTGATCGTTAATGCCTCAGGCGTTGAGCTTGATTTTGCCAATTGTTGTCACCCTATTTATGGCGATCCTATCGTTGGCCATTTATCCCGTCATGGTCTGGTCGTACATCGGCATAAGTGCTTCTCGCTTGACGAGATTCGTAAAGACAATCCCTATCAAGTTATCCAACTGCGCTGGCGCAATGATAAAGCCATAAAACAAAGTGATTCAGAAGATCACGGTAACAAAATTCGTTTTCCCGCTTACTTAAGACTGTCTGTGGCGCTGAGTGATGAGCAAATCAGTAAAGTTATTTATCATCTGCGGCAGTTAAATATAGGCGTTGAAAAAGTCGACGTGCGTAGCAGCGATACCATCATCCATATTGTGGTTCGTAGTCGCAATCACTTAGCCCAAGGTATTCGCGAACTACGCTCGTTACTTGGTTTCCCAAATATCATGCGCTTATATCAGCTATAAATACCTTTATAAAAATAACTGTTAAAACCTATGTCTTTTAAGTCGCCTCTTAAAGCATATATCATTTCGAACTTTAGAAAATTTCAATCGTGCTAAACGCTTCTATCAATATCTTGGCAAGTAGCTTTAGTACATTAAACACCCAAAAATATGATAAGGATAGATTATGACCCGTCAAACCATCCAAACTGATAAAGCACCTGCAGCCGTTGGTACTTACTCGCAAGCGGTAAAAGTTGGCAATACTGTTTATATTTCAGGTCAGTTAGGTTTTGATCCTAAAACCATGGAGCTAAAAGAAGGTTTTGATGCGCAAGCGAAGCAAGTATTTGAAAACATCAAAGCTATCTGTGAAGCAGCTGGTGGCAGCTTAAATGACGTGGTCAAATTTAATGTATCGTTAACCGATTTAAATGATTTTGCGGCATTAAATGAAGTATTCATGGCCAATTTGACCGAACCCTATCCAGCCCGTGCAGCCGTCCAAGTAGCGGCATTACCTAAAGGTGGCGTGGTCGAAATTGAGTCTATTTTATATATTGAATAAGTCTGATATTCAATCTTGCTTAAATAATAGTATTTTATATTGAACCATCATAAGCTTAGCCTCATGCTAAGCTTATTCGTCTCTCCCTCTTTATTTTCATTTCACATTAACCCAATCAAACTGCGAAGCCTTTTTATGTTGGTACAAGTTGCTCTACCCGTGCCCCTTTATCGGGTGTTTGACTATAGCCTACCGGCAGATATAAGTACTTTGCCAAATGCTTCGCCAAACAATAGCTCAACACAAATACCGCAAATTGGCAGTCGTGTTGAAGTGTCATTTGGTCGTCAAACCTTAATCGGTATTGTAGTTGCTCATATTGCTCAAACTGATAGCAGCGTACCCATCAAGAAGCTTAAACCTATTAATAAATGCTTAGATGCTGAAGCTATTTTAGATGACAGCATGTTCAAGCTCGCCTATTGGCTGGCACGTTATTATCATTACCCCCTTGGTGAGGTCTTGGCAGTCATCTTGCCTACTTTGGTTCGTCAAGGTAAACCGCTAGATTTGCTCATTACCCACTGGCGCATTTTGCCACATATCACTGATGACGATTTTCGTGCCAATGCAAAAAAGCAAAAGCAGCAATTTGATATGCTAAAGCTACATGGTGAGCACGGCGCGAGTGAGGACACACTGTTACTAGAAGGTATGGAGCGAGCCTTTTTAAAAACACTGGAAGAAAAAGAACTCATTGAGCGCTATATTGAACCAAAACAAGCAGCCACTCCTGTCAAATTGGCAAAAATGCCGCTTGATCTCAATGATGAGCAACAGCTTGCCGTTGCTGCGATTGTTGCTGCGCATGAAGCCAAACGCTACACAGGCTTTTTATTAAATGGTATTACTGGTAGTGGCAAGACTGAGGTCTATCTACAAGCCATGCAAGCAGTATTAGAAGCTGGCAAGCAAGTACTTATTTTAGTGCCTGAGATTGGGTTAACACCGCAGACGCGCGCGCGTTTTGCCAGTCGCTTTGCTGCGCATATCGTCTTGCTACATTCAGGTATGAATAACACTCATCGCTTACAAGGATGGCAAGATTGCCGCACTGGTCATGCACAAATCATCATCGGTACGCGCTCAGCCGTACTATATCCGTTCGCAGATTTAGGGCTCATCGTCGTTGATGAGGCGCATGATGGCTCTTATAAGCAGCAGGATACACTGCGTTATCATGCCGCTGACGTCGCCCTATATCGTGGACTGCAAGCCAAAATTCCCGTCGTCCTTGGTACTGCTACCCCTTCTCTTGAGCATCTAAAATTGGTCGATGAAGCCAAGCTGGTGGAATGCCTATTGCTGACTCGTCCTGGCAATGCTAAACCTGCGCCCATGCAGCTCATCGATGCACGCCTGCAAAGTACCCACCAACAAACGCAAGATGATGGCGCACGCTATGATACCGGACTGACGGATGCGTTAATCGGTGCAATACGGCAAACGCTAGAGGCTGGTGATCAGGTATTGATATTCTTAAACCGTCGCGGCTATGCCCCTGTTTTATTATGCGAGGCTTGTGGTTGGCAGGCAGATTGTCCGCGTTGTGATGCGCATTTAACCGTTCATTATAATAGCCAAGCTCAGCGTAGCCATTACTCTAGCAACTCTTATTTAAAATGCCACCATTGCGACTGGCAAGCTTATATTCCAACTGTATGCCCTGATTGCGCGAGCCAAAATCTAGATGCCAAAGGAATGGGCACAACAAGGCTAAGCGAAAATCTGCACGCTATCTTTGCTAATCCGCAAACCAGTAAAGCGCTTTATCCCATTATTCAAATCGATCGCGATACTACAAGGCGTAAAGACAGCTGGGAAAATATTTATCAGCGTATCAATGAAGGTAAACCTGCCATATTGGTCGGTACGCAAATGGTTGCCAAAGGTCATCATTTTCCCAATGTCACGCTCGTTTGCTTACCTAATGCCGATCGCGGCTTTTTATCCGCAGACTTTCGCTCGCCAGAGCATACCGCGCAATTGATGATTCAAGTAGCAGGGCGTGCAGGACGCGGTGATAAAGCAGGACGTGTATTGATTCAAACGCTGCAACCAGACAATGAATTATTATTGAAATTGGTGAAAGGTGGATACTTGTCATTTGCTCGCGAATTGCTACAAGAGCGTAAGATGATGGGGTTACCTCCTCATAGTCATGCCGCGCTGATACGCTGTGAAGGTAAAACCATTGCTGCCACCACGCAAGCGCTCAAAGATGCAATTGCCAATTTACCAAACGCGCATAATCTGGCTGTACTGGGTCCTATCGATGCACCGATGAGTAAAAAGAACAGCCGCTATCATTCGCAGCTGTTGCTTTTAGCCAAAGATCGACGACAATTACACCATATATTGAGCCAGTGGTGGCAACCTGTACTCGCTCTGCCAAGCGCGAAATATCTTAAGCTTACTTTAGACATCGATCCTGTGGGCTGGTAGTTAAAAATTGCAAATTATTATCAGTATCATAAATTGATATTAGAAAAACACTTTTATAGTATATTTTTTTATTTCAAATGAACGATGCCGCTATTATTTTTACTTCGTTATTACAGCTTCTAATATTGGACTATGGTAAATTCATAATAGTAACTTGGTTATTATAATCCAAAATCTACCGCTACTCTGTATAGAGCAAATCTTGATCATTAAACCCACTGTCAGCAAAATTGAGTGTTGTTATGAATCCAAACCGTCCAGAACCTGAAAAAAATGGTCATTCTCATCAGAGTATTTCGGCTGATACGCATGAACACGTTCAGGAAAGTGAGGAAAGTAATTACACTGATGATAATCAAGACAATCACGATCATGATGAACATCTAGAGCAAACAGTCGCACCGCGAGATACGAAGGGCTATCAGCGCACGTTATTATTTAGTTTTGTTATTATTACTGGCTATATGTTTGTTGAGGCAATCGGTGGCTGGCTTACTGGCAGTTTAGCGCTATTGTCCGATGCCGGTCACATGTTAAGTGATGCGATAGCACTTGGCGCAACCTTAATGGCATTCAAAATTGGGGAAAAAGCAGCCACTCATCAAAAGACCTTTGGCTATAAACGTTTTGAGATTTTAGTCGCGTCGGTCAATGGTGCTACGCTTGTCATTATTGCCCTAATGATTTTTTATGAGGCCATTAAACGCTTTAATTCACCGCCTGAAATTGCTACTCAAGGTATGCTGATCGTCGCCACTATCGGTATGCTGGTCAATATTTTGGTTGCATGGCTTATGCACCGAGGTAGCCGTAGTGGCGATGGACATGGACACAGTCATGATTCAAATGACTCCACAACTTCGGACTCTAAAGCACCTGTTAACCTCAATATGCAAAGTGCTTATTTGCATGTATTGAGTGATTTAATGGGTTCAGTTGCTGCCATTATCGCTGCGCTATTGATGATGAGCTTTGGCTGGGTGTGGGCAGATGCGGCAGCGTCAGTAATTGTTGCCATACTAATTTTGTTTAGTGGTTACCGTGTCGTGCGTGATTCCGTACATATCTTAATGGAAGGCACACCAGAAGGCATATCCCTAGTGAATGTTGAAGAAAAACTGGTTGCCCATCCGCAGGTGCAAAAAGTACATGACCTACACGTTTGGAGTATTACCAGTGGTCTAAATGCCTTATCTTGTCATGTGGTCGTCGATGGTGAAATGAGCATTCGTGAATCCAGTATATTGATTGGCAATCTAGAACAAAGCTTACTTGAGCTCGACATCCATCATGCCACTATTCAGGTTGAAAGCTCATCACATCCGCAAACCAAGACACATAGCGATGCCCTCGTCTGTAATATCTCAGAGCAAGCTGTTGAGGGCAATAGCCATATTGGTCACAACCATTAAAAACAGCATGTTATAAATAAAATAGGTGTCATCAATCAGTAGCGACATCTAATCGAATCATAGGATGAATGCACTTTAAAAACGATACAGTGCTATTGGCTATAAATCTTTTGCAGCCTCTGTCACACCTGCGAACAGCAAGCAAAAATAATTTATAACCAATAGCGCGTTATTATAAGCGCTTCTCTTTTGTTTTGAACTGACTATACAAATAACGCAGTATGAGCCAAATTAACCATACTGCTGTCACTATCCAAAT